>DASQMQ010000525.1:0-2672 GCA_035645455.1 Pseudonocardia sp. | reverse complement strand
ACCGCTGACGGCAGCGCCGGGCGGATCACCCCGCAGCAGTGGTCGGCCCGCGCCACCGACCGCCCCGGGCCGCTACGTTGGCCGACGTGACGACCACCGCCGCCAAGGCCGCCGAGCTGCTCCGCCTGCACACCGACCCCGAGCTGCTGGTCGTGGTCAACGTCTGGGACGCGATCACGGCCAAGGTGGTGGCCGGGGTCCCGGGCACCCGGGCGCTGGCGACGGCCAGCCACAGCATCGCCGCCGCGCACGGCTACCCGGACGGGGAGGAGATCCCGCGCGACGAGATGATCGCCGCGGTCGGCCTGATCGCCCGCACGGTCGAGCTTCCGGTCACCGCCGACCTGGAGGCCGGCTACGGCGACCCCGGCGGCACGATGGCCCGGGCGATCGACGTCGGCATCGTCGGCGCGAACCTCGAGGACCAGATGAAGCCGCTGGCCGAGGCGACCGCAGCGGTCGCCGCGGCGGTCGCCGCCGGTGCGGCGGCCGGGGTGCCGTTCGTGCTCAACGCCCGCACCGACGCGTACCTGAAGGCCGGCGACCGCGACCCCGAGGAGGTGCTCGCCGACGTGATCGAGCGCGGCCGGGCCTACCTCGACGCGGGGGCGTCGAGCTTCTTCGTGCCCGCCAAGCTCGACGAGACGACGGTCGGTCGCCTCGTCGAGGCGCTCGGCGAGCGCACGGTGAACATCATCGGCATCCCCGGCTCGATCGACCTGGCCACCGCGCAGCGGCTGGGGGTGGCCAGGGTGTCCTACGGCCCGTGGAGCCAGAACGTCGCGCTGACCGCGCTCGCGCACCTGGCCGAGGACGTGTACGCCGGCGGCGGTCTGCCCGCCGGCACGCGCCGCCTCAACTGACCGCCGGGATCGTCGACGGTCGCCGTCACCGCCGCCAGCGCCGGCCGAGCGCCCGGACGGTGGAGAAGGCGGCGGCGCCGGCGATCACCCAGGGGCCGGCGACGATCACCGGATCGAGCAGCTGGTGGCGCAGGTCCGCGCGCCCGCGGCCCACCCGGGAGGCGATCCCGTGCCGGGAGAACTCGCTGAGCACGCCGGTCTCGGTGATCGGGTTGTCCGGGCGCAGCGTGGCGAAGGACCGCAGGTGGTTCTCCCACGCGTCGACGCGGTCGGCCCCGATCAGCAGCAACCAGTGCGCCGCCCGGCCCTCGCTGTAGCGGCGGTAGGCGAGCCGTCGGATCATCCCCGACACCCCGCGCGGTGGGCAGGACGTGCCGAAGACCGGGGTGAGGAACGCGTGCTCGATCGACCGCTCGCGGGGCCGGTTCTCCGGCTGCCGGTCCGGGAACTCCCAGTGGGCACCGCTGAGGTCCTCCTGGTACTGCAGCTTGGGCACCGACGGCCGGTCCGCCGGGTCCAGGTCGGCACCCCAGCCGGGGATGCGGGCGCGCAGCTGCTCGGTGGACTCCGGCAGTGGCGGCTTCTGCGGTGTGTAGACCATGTCGCTCCCCTTCCTCAGCCGGCGTCCGGGACGACGAGCGCCTTGATGCAGCCGTCCAGCTTCGCCGAGAACATGTGGTACCCCTCGGCGATGTGCTCGAGCGGGATGCGGTGGGTGACGATGTCGCTGGGCTTGAGGTAGCCGTTGCGGATGTGCTCGAACAGCCGCGGCCACTGCCGCTTCACCGGGCACTGGTTCATCCGCAGGGTCAGGCCCTTGTTCACCGCGTCACCGAACTTGACCGCGCTGAACAGCGGACCGTAGGCGCCCACCACCGAGACGGTGCCGCCCTTGCGCACCCCGTCGATCGCCCAGTTCAGCGCGACCGGCGAGCCGCCCTGCAGCTTCAGCTTCGCCGCGCTGACGTGCTGCAGGAAGTTGCCGTCGGCCTCCGCGCCCACCGCGTCGATCGCCACGTCGGCACCGAGGTGGTCGGTGAGCTTCTTGAGCAGCATCACCACGTCGTCGTGCTCGGTGAAGTTGTAGGTCTCGGCGTGCGCGAACTCCCGGGCCTTGGCCAGCCGGTACTCCAGGTGGTCGATGACGATGACCCGGCCCGCGCCCATCAGCCAGGCCGACTTCGCGGCGTAGAGCCCCACCGGGCCGGCGCCGAAGACCACCACCACGTCGCCCTCGACGATGTCGCCGAGCTGCGCGCCGAAGTAGCCGGTGGCCAGCGCGTCGGTCAGCAGGACGGCGTCCTCGTCGTCCATCCAGTCCGGGATCGGCGACGGGCCGACGTCGGCGAACGGCACCCGGACGAACTCGGCCTGGCCGCCGTCGTAGCCGCCGGTGGTGTGCGAGTAGCCGTAGATGGCGCCGACCGCGGTCGCGTTGGGGTTGACGTTGTGGCAGTTGGAGTACAGCCCGCGGGCGCAGAACCAGCACGACCCGCAGTAGATGTTGAACGGGACCATCACCCGGTCGCCGCGCTTCAGGTTCCGCACCGACGGGCCGACCTGCTCGACCACCCCGACGAACTCGTGGCCGAAGGTGTGCCCGACCCGGGTGTCGGGCATCATCCCGTGGTAGAGGTGCAGGTCGGAGCCGCAGATCGCGGCCAGGCCGACGCGCACGATCGCGTCGTTCGGGTGTTCGATCGGCGGGACGTCCTTCTCCTCGACCCTGATCTTGTAGGGCCCCCGGTAGACCATCGCTCGCATCGGCGCCTCCCCCGCATCGGACGCCCGGTCGGCCGACCGGGCGAC
>DASQMQ010000524.1:0-8750 GCA_035645455.1 Pseudonocardia sp. | reverse complement strand
TGGCCAGGCGGGTGCTCGCCGGTTCCTCCTGACAGCGGAGGAACGCCGGTGGAACGCCGGCCCCGGCACCCTCCCCGGCATGACAACAACCCCTTCCCCCGTCCTGGTCATCGGTGCGACGGGAACCATCGGCCGCCACGTCGTCCCCGAGCTGCGCCGCCGCGGAGCGGCCGTCCGGGCCTTCGTCCGCGACCCGGGCCGGGCCGTGGAGATCCTCGGTCCGGACGTGCAGCTCGCGGTCGGCGACCTCGCCGACCCGGCCTCGCTGCGCGCGGCGATGACCGGCGTCGAGCGCGTCTACCTGGCCTGCGGCAACCACCCCGCCCAGTCCGGGTGGGAGTGCGCGGCGATCGACGCCGCCGCGGCCGCCGGCGTCGCGCGGATCGTGAAGCTCTCCGCGCTCGACGCGGAGATCGGGTCACCGGTCGCGTTCGCCGACGCCCACGGGCGCATCGAGCAGCACCTCCGGGCCTCCGGGATCGACCACGTGCTGCTCCGGCCGGCCTTCAACATGATCAACCTGCTGGCCGCGGCGGACGGCATCCAGCAGGCCGGTGCGGTGTTCCTGCCCGCGGCCGGCGCCGTCGTCGCGATGATCGACCCGCGGGACGTGGCCGCCGTCGCGGCGGTCGTGCTGACCACCGACGGCCACGCCGGACGCAGCTACGAGCTGACCGGCCCGGCCGCGGTGACCTTCGACGACGTGACCGCCCAGCTGTCGGTCGTGCTGGACCGGCCGGTCGGCTTCGTCGCCGTACCGGACGAGGCCGCGGTCGGGCAGCTGGTCGGCGCGGGCGTGCCGGAGTGGTTCGCCACCAACGTGGTGGCCCAGTTCGGGCTGCTGCGCCGCGGCACCCAGGCCGACGTCCGCGACGTCGTCCGGGTGCTCACCGGGCGCGAACCGCGGTCGGTCGGGGAGTTCCTGCGCGACCACGCGGCCGCCTTCGGAGCCGTGGGTGCGGCCCGATGACCGTGCACGAGATCGACCCCCGGCTGCGCGGGGCGCTGCTGCGCCCCGGCGACCGCGGGTACGACGAGGGCCGGGCGGCCTGGAACCGCAACGCCCACCAGGAGCCGGCCGCGGTCGTGATGGCGGAGGGCGCGGGTGACGTCGTCGCCGGGGTGCGGTTCGCCCGCGCCGAGGGCCTCGGCGTCGCGGTGATGGCCACCGGGCACGGCACGTCGATCCCCTGCGACGGCGGCGTGCTGATCAACACTTCCCGGATGTCCGGGGTGCGGGTCGCCGGGCGCACGCGCATCGCCCGCGTCGGTGCCGGGGCGAAGTGGGCCGACCTGGCCCCGGTGGCCGCCGAGCACGGGCTCGCCGGCCTGCCCGGCTCCGGCTCCCGGGTGGGCATCGTCGGCTACACGATGGGCGGCGGCTTCGGCTGGCTGGGCCGGCGCTACGGGCTGGCGTCGGGCTCGGTGACCGCGGCCGACGTGGTCACCGCGGACGGCCGGCTGGTCCGCGCCGACCCGTTCGGCCACGCCGACCTGCTGTGGGGCCTGCGCGGCGGCGGGGGGAACTTCGGGATCGTCACCGCGCTGGAGTTCGCCCTGCACCCGGTCGTGCGGGTGTACGGCGGGAACCTGCTCTACCCGGTGGAGCGGGCCGGCGAGGTGCTGGCCGCCTACGCGGCGTGGGCCGACGAGCAGCCCGACGAGATGGCCTCGGCGGTGGCGTTCCGGCGGTTCCCGCCGCTGCCGACGGTCCCCGAGCCGCTGCGCGGGCGGCTGCTGATGGCCGTGCGGTCGTGCTGGAGCGGGGCCGACCCGACCGACGGCGAGCGGCGGGTCGACGTCCTGCGCGCCGCGCTGGGTCGGCCGGAGGTCGACACGTGCGCGGTCCTGCCGGTGACCGCCCTGGACACGATCAGCTCCGACCCGGTCGACCCGATCGGCTTCCTGGGCCACTGCGAGCTGGTGCCCGACCTCACCCCGGCGGCGATCGGCGCGCTGGTGGAGCTGGGGTCCGCGTCCCCGCTGATCGCGCTGGAGCTGCGCCGGCTCGGCGGGGCGCTGTCCGCCCCGGCGGCGCAGCTCAGCCCGATGGGCCGCACCGGAGCCCGGTACAGCCTGAACGCGATCGGGGTGACCTCCACCCCGGACGCGGTCGGACCGATCCAGGACTACCTGGCCCGGCTGGCGGCGGCGATGCGGCCGCACGTGACCGGCGGGACCTACCTGAACTTCCTCGACCTGAACGGTGCGACGCCGCACCGGGTGCGCGCGGCGTACTCCGCGGCCGACTGGCAGCGACTGGTCGAGCTCAAGCGCCGGTGGGACCCGGACAACGTGTTCCGGTTCAACCGCAACATCCCGCCGCGCTGAGCGGGTCGTGAGTGCAGAAGCGTGCCCCAGCCCGCTTCTCCGCTCACGACCTCGGGGCGTACATGATGACGGTGACGCCGACCAGGCAGATCGCCGCGCCCAGGTAGTCCCAGCGGTCGGGGCGGAAGCCGTCGACCACCATGCCCCAGGCCAGCGACCCGGCCACGAACACGCCGCCGTACGCGGCCAGGATGCGGCCGAAGTCGGCGTCCGGCTGCAGGGTGGCGACGAACCCGTACAGCCCGAGCGCGACCACCCCGGCGCCGACCCAGAGCAGCCCGCGGTGCTCGCGCACGCCCTGCCAGACCAGCCACGCGCCGCCGATCTCGGCCAGCGCGGCGAGCAGGAACAGCAGGACCGACCGCAGCACCGTCACCGGACGAACCTAGGACGCGCCGAGGTCGGGGAACGGGATCGGGCACCCCGGCACGCAGGAGCACTCCACCAGGTCGGCGCAGCCGGCGTCGAGCACGTCGACCAGCGTCGCCCGCACCGCCTGCAGGTCGGCGATCCGGGCGTCGACGTCGGCCAGCCGGGACCGGGCGCGCTCGCGCAGCCCGGCGCCCCGGTGGCGGCCGACGGCGAGCAGTTCGGTGATCTCGTCGAGGGTGAACCCCAGCCGCTGCGCCGCCTTGACCACCCGCAGGACCCGCACGGCGTCCGCGCCGTAGTCCCGGTGCCCGCCGAGCGAGCGGTCCGGCTCGGGCAGCAGGCCGCGGCGCTCGTAGTAGCGCAGCGTCTGGACGTTGACCCCGGCCGCCGCGGCCAGCTCGCCGGACCTCATCGCGTCGCGCGGGCCAGCCGCTCCAGCCCGTCGAGGACGTCGACGTGCGCGTCCGGCACCCGGACGTCGACCAGCACGTCGGGGCCGTCGTGGTCGATCCGGAAGTCGAAGAACGCGCAGCACCGCGACTCCCGGGCGGTCAGGTCCCGGGCCCGCGCCGCCTCGGCGCCGGGCAGCCGCAGCCGCAGCCACCGCGGGTCGCGCCGGTCCACCGCGCGCAGCCCGGCGAACAGGTCGGTGAACTCCGCGACCCGCACCGGCCGCTCGGCCGTCGGCAGCGTGCACGCGGTGACCTCGTCGAACATCGTCTCGTCAGCCGTCCCGTCAGCCATGGCCCGACGATAAACCCGTACCCGGGTACCGGATGCAAGTCCGATCAGGGCCGGGACACCGCGGCCAGCAGGCGCTCGGCCTCGGCCAGGACCCCGGGCAGGGCGGCCTCCGGATCGTCGGCCTTGGCCAGCAGCAGCCCGGCCTCGCACAGCGCGCCGAACGCCAGGTGCGCCCGGGCGCTCAGGTCGGCGTCCGGGTCGCCGGCCGCCGCGGCGCGCAGGCCGTCGGTGAGCACCCGCAGGGTGTGCCCGGACTGGATCTCCCGGACCTGCGCCCAGCCCAGCACCCCCGGCCCGTCCAGCAGCACGATCTGCCGGAACGCCGGATCCAGGCAGCGCCGCAGCCAGGTGTGGCAGCCGCGGCGCAGCGCCGACCACGGGTCGGGCTCCGCGGCGACGGCCCGCTCCAGTTCCGCGGCCATCCGCTGCTGCTCGGCCGCGAACACCGCGCGGAACAGCGCGGGCTTGCCGGCGAAGTGGTGGTAGGCCGCGCCCTTGGTCATCCCGGCGGCCGCGGCGACGGCGTCGATCGAGGTGGCGGTGTAGCCGTCGCGGCCGAACAGCTCCTGCGCGGCGGCCAGCAACTGGCCGGTGGTGGCCTCGGTGCGCTCGGCCTGGGTCAGCCGTCCCACGGCAGCTCCTTGACAACGCGTACTCGGAGTATGGAACAGTGGCCAAGTCCGTACTCCGAGTATGGAAGTGGGATCATGAGTCCACCCGTCATCGCCGTCTACGGCGCCACCGGCCACACCGGACGTCTGGTCGCGGCCGAACTGCTGGCCCGTGGCCAGCACATCGTACTGGCCGGTCGCCGCCCCGACGGACTCCGCGATCTGGCCGCTGAGCTGGGCGAACCCGACCGCGTGCGGACCCGCGTCGCCCCGCTGGACGACCCGGCCGTGCTGCGCGAGCTGGCCGGCGGCTGCGCGGTGCTGGTGCACTGCGCCGGACCGTTCGCGCAGACCGGCGCCCCGGTCGCCGCGGCCGCGGTCGAAGCCGGCTGCCACTACGTCGACCACGCCCTGGAGCAGCACCACGTCGCCCACCTGGTCGACGACCTCCAGCAGCCGGCCGCGGACGCCGGCGTCGCGCTGATCCCCGGCGCCAGCTTCTACGGCGGCTACGGCGACCTGCTCGCCCACGTCGTCGCGGACGGGCTGGGCGAGGTGCAGCGGCTGGTCGTCGGCTACGCGGTCACCGGCTGGCGGATGACGGTCGGCGCCCGCGCCACCGCCGAGCAGGTCATCGCCGAGCTGCGCCGGATCACCTTCGTCGACGGTCGCCGCGAGGTCGGCTACGTCGAACCGCGCAACGCGGTCTTCCCGTTCCGGCCGCCGCTGGGCCCGCAGACGATGGTCGCCCCGGTGCCCTACCACGAGACGATCACGGTGCCCCGCCACCTCCCGGTGCGCACCGTCGAGGCGCAGATGACCGCGCACACCTTCGCCCCGGAGACCTTCACCGGCCAGGACGTCGACCCGCCGACCCGGGCGGCCTCGGAGTACACCGTGGCCGTCCAGGCGATCACCGCCGACGGCGGGCGCACCGGCCAGGTCACCGGCCGCGACCTGTGGCGCGGCGCCGCGCTGGTGTCGGTGGAAGCGGCGCTGGCCCTGGTGGAGCCGCCCGGCCCGGCCCGCGGTGGGGTGTTCTCCCCGGCCGAGGCGCTGCGCGCCGGAGCCCTGCTGCGCCGGCTGGAACGGGCCGGCGCGCTCACCACCGGCCCCGGCCTGCTGGCCGGTGAGCACGACGACGAGCCGCTGCTGAGGATCCGGTGACCGGGCCGGCGGCGCCCGTGCTGGTGGCCGGGGCGGCGGGTGGGCGGCAGGGCTCGACCGGCCGGCACCTGGTCGACCTGCTGCTGGCCCGGGGGCAGCCGTTGCGGGCCCTGGTCCGCGTCGACGACGACCGCGCCGCCCGGCTGCGCGGGCTCGGCGCCGAGGTGGTCACCGGTGACCTGCGGGAGATCGCCGACCTGGTGCCGGCGCTGCGCGGGGTGCGCCGGGCCTACTTCACCTACCCGGTCACCCACGGCCTGGTCGACGCGGCCGGCGCGGTCGCCGTGGCCGCCCGGGAAGCCGGGGTGGAGCGGGTGGTCGCGGTGTCGCAACTCGCCGCGGGGCCGGAGGCGGGCACCCCGCACATGCGCCAGCACTGGGTCGCCGAGCAGGTCCTGGACCGGTTCGGCATCGGCGCGGTGCACCTGCGGGCCGGGGTGTTCTTCGAGAACCTGGCCGTGGTCGCCGAGGCGTCCGGATGGCGGGAGCTGGCGCTGCCGCTGGGTCCGGCGGACACCGTGCTCCCGCTGGTCGCCGCCGCCGACGTCGCCCGGGTGGCCGCCGGGCTGCTGCTCGACCCGGGGCCGGTCGATCCGGTGCAGTGGCTCACCGGCGAGGTGCTGAGCATCGGCGAGGTCGCCGCCGCGATGGGCGCCGCGCTCGGCCGCGACCTGCCCTACCGGGACGTCGACCCGGAGGGGTGGCGGGCGACGGCCGTCGACCTCTACCGCGACGACCGCGCGGTCGCGCACCTGACCGCGCTGTGGGCCCTGTTCCGCACGATCGGGTCCGGGCACTCGCTGTACCGGGTCACCGAGGTCATCGAGCGGGTCGGCGGCGCGCCGCCCGGCACCCTGGCCGACCACCTGCGCGACCGGCTGGTCCAGCCGGCCTGAGCCCGCGCGGCGCGGCCGGACCAGCGCTCCGGCCGCGCCGCGCGTCAGCCGGCGGTGAACCGCCCGGCGTGCGCGCCGGTCAGCCGCCCGGGCGGCAGCTTGCGCCCGCAGACGGCCGTCAGCAGGTCGGCGGCCGTGCCGCGGACGGGCTCACCCTCGCCGAAGGTCCAGTCCAGGTCGGTCGCCTGCAGCGACACCCCGCTCAGGTCGGTGCCGAAGAAGGCGACGTTCTTGGGCTTCATCCCGGCCAGCACCAGCGCCACCCGCTCCGGCGGCGGGCTGCGGTCGAGGCCGAGCGCGGTGGTCACGTCCAGGCCGTGGATGACGTCGTGCGACAGCGCGCCGGTCGGACCACCGCCCGGCGGCGACCACGGGTGCTCGGCGTTGTCCCGCAGCGACGCCACCAGGTCGTCGGCGGTCAGCGCGGCGGCGTCGGCCCGGGCCTGCCGGTCGGCCATCCGGTTGAAGTTCCCGCGGGCCTTCACCAGCTCCAGCAGGAACCGCGGCGTGGAGATCCGGTACGGCATCGTCGTGTGGGCGATGACATCGCGCACCCGCCAGCCCGCGCACAGGCTCGGCGCGTCCCACTGCTGCGGCGTCAGCCCGGCCAGCAGGTCGGCCTGCTCCCGCCGCTCGGCGGCCACTTCCCCGCGCACCTCGTCGTCGGCCATCCCGTCCCCTTCCCGTTGGACCGGCTGCTCCGGCCCGTCCGGAGTCCGACCGCCCCGCCGCGCGCGACTCATCGGTCGCACGCCGGCTGTCCCCGGACTCCCATCCGGCTGTCACCCGGGCGCGATCCCGGCGCAGGCTAGGTGCGGCCACCGACGGTTCCGGACCACGCGGCGTCCGCCGCGGCCAGGTCGACGTCCGCGCCCACCGGGGCGAGGAAGGCCGGGTCCGGCGCCGCGACGACGCGCAGGTCGGTCCCGGGCCGCGGACCGTGCGGCAGGTACAGCCGCCAGGCGTGCAGGTGCGCGCGGTCGCCGCTGGTGCTGGCGCCGAACAGCGGGTCGCCGACGATCGGGCTGCCGGTCCAGGCCAGGTGCACCCGGATCTGGTGGCGGCGGCCGGTGCGCGGCAGCGCCAGGACCAGGCTGCGCCCGTCCCCGGTGGCGATCCGGTGCACCTCGGTCAGCGAGGGGTAGGTCGACTTCGCGGTGAGCACGTCGGCCTCCGCGACGGTCCAGCGCGCGGTGCCCTCCTCGTAGCGCAGCCGCTCGCGCGGGGCGGCGATCCGCACCCGGTTCTTGCGGCCGACCCCGAGCGGCAGGTCGATCGTCCAGCGCGCGGGCAGGTCGGTGCCCTCCACCACGGCCAGGTAGCCCTTGACCGCGGACCGGTCGGCGAACTGGCGGGTCAGCGGCCCGTGCGCGGCGGTGGACCGGGCCAGCAGCACCACCCCGGAGGTGACCTTGTCGATCCGGTGCACTGGGAACAGCCGCTCCCCGGCCCGCGCGGCCAGCTCGACCACGTCGTCGTCGTGCCGCTCGCCCATGACCGAGATGCCGGCCGGCTTGTCCAGCACCAGCAGCGCGTCGTCCTCCAGCAGGACCCGCCGCGCGCGCAGGTCGGCCCAGGTCCAGGCGGCCGGCGCGGTCAGGACGCGTCCCGGGGCAGGGGCCCGGAGCCCGACCGGGCCTCCAGCTCGGCGATGCGCTCCTGGGCGGCGGCCAACTGGTCCTCCAGATCGACGATCCGGGCGGCGGCGTCCAGCGAGAGCCCGGTGTCGAACAGGACGCGCAGCCGGGCCGCCCGGGCCAGTTGCCGGCGCGAGTACCGGCGGTGCCCCCCGGCCGAGCGCTCCGGGCTCACCACCCCGGCGGCGTCCAGGCTGCGCAGGAACGCCGGCTGGACCTCCAGCAGCTCGGCGGCCTGGCCCATGGCCACCGCGGGGTAGTCCTCGTCGTCGAGCCGGGACAGGCCCATCGTGCTCACCTCGCCGTCCGTGGCTCGTCGGATGCTCCAGCTTTTCCACAGCAGCAACGGGAGGAATCCTAGGTCGTGCAGCACCGGTCCAGCCAGCGGTCACCGGACGCGGACGGGGCCCCCGACGGTCGTCGAGGGCCCCGCGGTCGGCGACCGGGCGTCAGGCGTTGATCTCCCTGCGGCCCGGGCCGGAGTGCTCGATGCTGATCGAGCGGGGCTTCGCCTTCTCGGCGACCGGGATGCGCAGGGTCAGCACCCCGGCGTCGTAGCTCGCCGCGACGTGGTCGGTGTCCAGCGTGTCGCCCAGGAACAGCTGCCGGGAGTACACCCCCAGCGTGCGCTCGGACACCTGCATCTCGATGGTGTCGTCGCGCTGGACGGGCCGGCGCTCGGCCCGCACGGTCAGCACGTTGCGCTCGACCGACAGCTCGATCGCGTCGGGGTCGACCCCGGGCAGGTCGAACTCGACCACGAACTCCTCGCCCCGCCGGTAGGCGTCCATCGGCATGGCCGTCGGCCGGGACCAGGTGCCCTGTCCGACGCCCATGACCTGCTGGGCGAGCCGGTCGAACTCCCGGAACGGGTCAGTGCGCATCAGCATCGCGTGCCACTCCTTCCTTCCTCGACTTGAGCCGGCGATGCGGTCCGGATAGCTCCAATGATAGGTACAGGTTTTGTCGTGCGCAACCCCTGAATCTCTGGA
>DASQMQ010000523.1:0-9564 GCA_035645455.1 Pseudonocardia sp. | reverse complement strand
CGGTCACCACACGGACACAGCCGCACCGACCCGGGCGTGGCCGGTCCCGCCGTGCGGAGCGATCGTGTCGGTCAGCCCAGCGGGCAGCTGACCCGGGCGAGGTCACGACCCCCGGCGCCGGGCCGCGACGGGGCACCCCGTCCGGCCGCCTCCCGGCTGCGCCCTAGGCTTGCGCTGTGGCCAGCGACATCGTCCCGATCCAGCTCTCGCTCACCGGCGGTGATCTCGTCACGCTCTGGGCGCCGCGGTGGCGCGAGGACGGCGAGGAGTGGGAGGCCTTCCTCGGCGACGACGAGGGGCTGTTCGCCTTCCCCACGGTCGCGCACCTCGCCGCGTTCGTCCGCACCGCGACCGAGCACGACCTCATCGACCACCCGGCCTGGTCGATCGTGCCGGACCTGACCGTGGCCGAGCTGGTCCCGGAGGAGGTCCAGCGCTACGACATCGTCGGGGTGCCGGAGCTGGTCGCCGGGTCGGTCGACACCTGGACCGTCGGCGAGCTGGCCGAGATCACCGAGATGATCCGGTCCATCGCCGACGTCTGCGAGCTGGACGCGGTGACCGAGGTGCTGGACGCGGCGCCGGCGTTCGGCCTGCTCCGCCAGGGCACCCTGCCGTTCGTCGGGCGCGAGGGCGAGCGGCTGTGGACCCAGCTGATGGACACCGTCGCCGAGCGCTGGGACGACGTCGTCGACGCGCTGGACGACCTGGTCACCGCCCCGGACGTGGACCCGGCGGCGCTGGCCGCGGCGGAGAAGGAGCAGCAGGTCGCCGACGAGGTCGACGACGAGCCGATCCTGGGCCCCGCCGACGAGGGCACCGCCGCGGTGGACGACGAGCCGTCCGGACCGCGCGGGTTCTGGGAGGAGGTCGGCATCGACCCGATCCGGATCGTCTGCCGCGACGGGGAGTTCCTGACCCTGCGCTGCTACCTCGACGAGGCCCCGGTGTTCCTCGGCTCGGCCGGCCGGATCGACGTGTTCACCTCGGAGCGGGCGCTGACCCGCTGGCTGGCCGGGGACGGCGCCGAGGGTCACGACCTGGTGATCGCCTCGACCTGGCCGGAGATCGTCGAACGGGCCGGGGTCGGCGAGCTGGAGGTCGAGGTCGACGAGCTGAACACCTACCCGCTCACCGACCTGGACGCCGACATCGCCGAGGGCACCCTGAACATCGACCCCACCGAGCTGGAGCTGGCCACCGAGCTGCTGCTCGACGTGGGGAGCTGGGCCGGCGACGAGGAGCCCGCCGAGGCGCTGGCCGAGTCGCAGCCGCTGGGCTGGCTGGTCTCGTTCGTGACCCGCCCCGATCCCACCCGGTTGGCCCCCGGCCCGCCGTTCGACGCCGAGGCCGCCCGCTTCCGCCAGCTCGTCGACCACCTCCTCGAGCGGTTCCGCCAGCACTGACCCGCCTGCCCGGTCCGGTCAGGTCATGAGGGCGGCGTAGCCGGGCTTGATCACGTCGTTGATCAGGGCGAGGCGCTCGTCGAAGCCGATGAACGCGGACTTCATCGCGTTCACGGTGAACCACTGCAGCCGGTCCCAGCCGTAGCCGAAGGTCTCGGCCAGCGCGGTCAGCTCGCCGCTCACCGACACGTCGGACATCAGCCGGTTGTCGGTGTTCACGGTGACCCGGAACCGCAGCTCGGCGAGCAGGCCGATCGGGTGCTCGCCCAGCGACTTCGCGGCACCCGTGTGGACGTTGGAGGTCGGGCACATCTCCAGCGGGATGCGCTTGTCCCGGACGTAGGCCGCCAGCCGGCCCAGCGACGCCCGGCCGTGCTCGTCGACGGTGATGTCGTCGACGATGCGCACCCCGTGCCCGAGCCGGTCGGCCCCGCACCACTGCAGCGCCTCCCAGATCGAGGGCAGCCCGAAGGCCTCCCCGGCGTGGATGGTGAAGTGCGCGTTCTGCTGGCGCAGGTACTCGAAGGCGTCCAGGTGGCGGGTGGGCGGGAAGCCCGCCTCGGCGCCGGCGATGTCGAAGCCGACCACGCCGTCGTCGCGGTAGCGGATGGCCAGCTGGGCGATCTCCTTGGACCGCGCGGCGTGCCGCATCGCGGTGAGCAGGCAGCCGACCCGGATCCGCCGGCCCCGCTCGGCGGCCCGCGCCGAGCCGACCCGGAACCCCTCCAGCACCGCCTCGACCACGGCGTCGAGTTCCAGGCCGCCCTCGACGTGCAGCTCGGGGGCGAACCGGATCTCGGCGTAGACCACCCCGTCGGCGGCCAGGTCCTCGGCGCACTCGGCGGCCACCCGGACCAGCGCGTCGGCGGTCTGCATGACCGCGACGGTGTGCCCGAACCCCTCCAGGTAGCGCACCAGCGACCCGGAGTGCGAGGTGGCCAGGAACCAGGCGGCGAGGCCGGACTGGTCCCGGCTGGGCAGCGCGTCGTACCCGACGGCATCGGCCAGCTCCAGGACCGTGGCCGGGCGCAGCCCGCCGTCCAGGTGGTCGTGGAGCAACACCTTGGGGGCGTCGCGGACAGTGTCGAGGTTCAGCGGCACGGGCACACCGATCACGCTAGAACACTCGGGACGGGCGGCGTCGCCGCCACCGTTGTTGAGCCGAAAGGATGGTCGCAGAGCCGAACGGGGTGCGGCCGACCGTGGCGGACAGTCATCGCTACGCTGCCGACGCCCCGTCCCGGGCCCGGTGCTCCCACCACCGGACACCGGCCGGCCCCGTATCCCGGCTCAGAGGAAGCTCCCCGCCGCCATGAGCAATGACTCGAACCAGTCCTTCGACCGGATGCGCGGCATGCTCGTGCGTGCCGCCGAGATCCGCGACAGCGAGCAGCAGCAGATCTTCGACTCGCTCGACGAGATCCACGCCCGGCTGGCCGCGCTGGACGCCCTGGGCACGGTGCGCAAGCGGCTCACCGAGCTGCCGGACCGGACCGAGGTCAGCGTGCTGGCCGAGCGGCTGGACGAGACCGTGGCCAAGCTGGACGCCCAGGACGCCACGCTGGCCTCGGTGATGCGCGCGGTCGAGTCCCTGCCCGACCGGCTGGCCAAGCAGTTCGCCCAGCTCGACGGCCGGCTGGACGGCATGGCCGGGCGGCTGGAGGGCGTCTCGGGCCGGATGGACGGGCTGGACGACCGGCTCGGCGGGCTGCACAAGCGGTTCGACGAGATCGGCACCCGGATGGACCGCCAGGAGATGCGTCTGGACGCCATGCCCAGCTCGGTCGGCAACCCGATCAAGGAGCGGGTGGACGGGATCGACCGCTCGGTGCGCGAGCAGCTCGACGCGGCGGTGCGCGGCTTCGAGGAGACCGGCGAGGGCCTGCGCAACCTGCTCGGCGACACCGGCATCGGGCTGCACCGCCGGCTGGAGGAGCTGGCCGGGCGCCCGGCCGTGGACCCGACCGAGCCGCTGGATGCCCTGGCCGGGCGGATGGCGGCGCTGGCCGCCAAGCTCGACGACCTCACCACTCGGCTGGACCAGCTGGAGGAGGGTCTCGGCGGCCGGCTGGGGCACTTCGGCGGCACCATCGAGGAGCGGTTCGGGAAGCTGGAGTCGGTGCTCGGCGACCGCCCCGACACCGGGGCGGTGCGCCAGGTGGTGGAGCAGGCCAACGAGCAGTCCGAGCGCCGCAGTGCCGGCCAGCTGGACGAGGCCATGGCCACCTTCGCCGAGCTGATCCTGGGCCGCGGCGGCTCGGCGCAGGCCCCGCCGCCCCCGCCCCGCCCGGCCGCCCGGCGCTCGCGCAAGGTCGCGGTCAAGTCGCCGAACGGCCACGGGCCCGTCGACGTTCCCGACGACCCGGACGACGAGTACAAGTAGCCCGCAGTCGGTGGGCGCGCGCGGGGCGCGCCCACCGCCGGCTGCCGGACGGTCCGCGCCCGGTCCGCGCGCCGGCCGGTCGCTCGGCTCCGGCTACTGCTTCACCGTGGCCAGCACCAGGTCGCGTCGGGGCCCGGCCCCGTCGGCAACCCCCACCGCGCCACCTACCGCGCCACCCGCCGGGCCGGCCAACGCGGCCCGGGCCCAGCCCACCGCGGCCGGGGTGTCGGTGTGCAGCTCCAGCAGCGGTTGCCCGGCCTCGACCGCGTCCCCGGGGTCGGCCAGCAGCAGCACCCCGGCCGCGGCCTGCACCGCGTCCTCCTTGCGGGCCCGGCCCGCGCCCAGCCGCCAGGCGGCGATCCCGACGGCCAGCGCGTCGCAGGCGAACGTCCCGGCCCGGTCGGCGGTCACCGTCTCGACGTGGGCGGCGGTGGGCAGCGGCGCGCTCGGGTCGCCGCCCTGGGCCGCGATCATCCGCTCCCACACCGGGTAGGCCTCGCCGGCGGCGAGCACCGCGGCCGGATCGACGTCGGTGATCCCGGCCAGCGCCAGCATCTCCCGGGCCAGCGCCACGGTCAGCTCGACCACGTCGGCCGGGCCGCCGCCGCGCAGCACCTCGACCGACTCGGCGACCTCCAGCGCGTTGCCCACCGCCCGGCCCAGCGGCACCGACATGTCGGTGAGCAGCGCGGTGGTGGCCAGGCCGTGGTCGCCGCCGATGCGGACCATCGTCTCGGCCAGCTCGCCCGCCCGCTCCAGGGTGCGCATGAACGCCCCGGAGCCGACCTTGACGTCCAGCACGAGTCCGCCGGTGCCTTCGGCGATCTTCTTGCTCATGATCGAGCTGGCGATCAGCGGGATGGACTCGACGGTGCCGGTGACGTCGCGCAGGGCGTAGAGCTTGCGGTCGGCGGGGGCGAGCGTGGGCGTGGTCGCGCAGATCACCGCGCCGACGTCGGCCAGCTGGGCGGCGATCTCGTCCAGGGACAGCGACGCCCGCCAGCCCGGGATGGCCTCCAGCTTGTCCAGGGTGCCGCCGGTGTGCCCGAGCCCGCGCCCGGACAGCTGCGGCACCGCGGCACCGCAGGCGGCGACCAGCGGGGCCAGCGGCAGGGTGATCTTGTCGCCGACGCCGCCGGTGGAGTGCTTGTCCACCAGCGGGCGGCCGACGTCGCCGAGCTCCAGCACCTCACCGGAGGCGATCATGGCCGCGGTCCACCGGCTGATCTCGTCGGCGTCCATGCCGTTGAGCAGGATCGCCATGGCCAGCGCGGCCATCTGCTCCTCGGCGACGTCGCCGCGGGTGTAGGCGTCGACCACCCAGTCGACCTGGGCGTCGCTCAGCCGACCCCCGTCCCGCTTGGCGACGACGATCTCCACAGCGCTGTACTCGGCCACGCGCCTACCTTCCCGGGGGTCGTGCGTGAGAATCATGGCTATAGCCATGATTCTCACGCACGACTACGGCAGCTGTTCCGGCCCGAACGCGTCGGGCAGGACCTCCGACATCGGGCGAACCCCACCCGGCGTGTCGACCAGGCAATCCGGCCCGCCCAACTCGTAGAGGACCTGCCGGCAGCGCCCGCAGGGCATCAGCAGGTCGCCCGAGCCCGACCGGCAGGCCACCGCGACGAACCGGCCGCCGCCGGTCAGCCGCAGCTGCCCGGCCATCGTGCACTCCGCGCACAGCCCCAGGCCGTAGCTGGCGTTCTCCACGTTGCAGCCGGTCACCACCCGGCCGTCGTCGCAGAGCGCGGCCGCGCCGACGTGCAGGCCCGAGTAGGGCGCGTAGGCCGCGGCAGCCGCCTCGACGGCCGCCGCGCGCAGGGCGTCCCAGTCCGGCTCAGTCACCTTCGCCCCTCCGGTACTCGGCGCCGACGGCCGCCGGTGGCCGCAGCCGTTGCGAGGCCACCGCCAGCACCAGCAGCGTGACCAGCTGCGGGGCGTACGCGGCGAACTCGCGGGGCACCGTCTCGATGGACAGGTACACCGCGTAGACCAGCACGCCGGCCCCGGCCGCGATCGCGGCCCCGCGCCAGTTGCGCCGCGCCACCCAGAGCAGCGCGACCGCGACGGCCAGGATGGTCGCCCCGTAGAGCAGCGCGTGCACGGCCTCGCCACCGGCCCGCAGCTGGACGCCGTCGACGTAGCCGAACAGCGCCGAGCCGGCCAGCAGCCCGCTCGGCCGCCAGTTCCCGAAGATCATCGCGGCCAGGCCGATGTAGCCGCGGCCGCCGGTCTGCCCCTCCAGGTAGCCCAGCTGGCCCGGGTTCAGCGTCAGCGCCGCCCCGCCCAGCCCGGCCAGCGCCCCGGAGGCGATCACCGCGACGTACTTGTGCAGGTAGACGTTGACCCCGAGCGACTCGGCAGCCACCGGGTTCTCCCCGCAGGAGCGCAGCCGCAGCCCGAACCGGGTCCGCCAGAGCACCAGGTAGCTGATCGGGACCAGGGCGAAGCCGATCACCACCAGCGGGGTCAGCCCGCCGATCAGCCCGCCGAGCAGCCCGGCGACGTCGGACAGCAGCACCCGCTGCTCGGCCTCCACCGCGGCCAGCCCGTCGGCCAGCGGCTGCACCGAGAACGTGTCGAACCCGTCCACCCGGGGCGACTGCCGGGGGTTCTGCGACACCGGCAGGAACAGCAGCGTGGACAGGTACTTGGTGACACCCAGCCCGAGCAGCGTGATCGCCACCCCGGACACGATGTGGTTGACCCCGAAGGTCACCGTGGCCACCGCGTGCAGCACCCCGCCCAGGGCGCCGAACACCAGCCCGCCGACCACCGCGGCCCACGGGCCCCACTGGTAGCCGGCCCAGGCCGCGCCCCAGGTGCCGAGGATCATCATGCCCTCGAGGCCGATGTTGATCACGCCGGCGCGCTCCGCCCAGAGGCCGCCGAGCCCGGCGAACAGGATCGGCAGCAGCAGCAGGACCGCGGCCTGCGTGGTGCCGCGCGAGGTGAGCTGGAGCTGCCCGGTGAGGGTCGCGGTGAGCGACAGGATGCCCACCCCGACCGCGATGATGATCGCCAGCCGGGCCCACGGCGGGATCCGCGGCCGGCCGCGGACGGGCTTGCGCCCGGGTGCGGCGGCCGGCTCGCCGGCGACGGCGGTCATGCCTTCACCTCCTCGGCCGGCGCGGCGGCGGCGCGCAGTTGCGCGGCGACCCGGCGCTGCTCGGCGGCCAGCTCGTAGCGCCGGACGATCTCGTAGGCGACGACCACCGAGAGCACCACCGAACCCTGCATGATCAGCACGATCTCCCGCGGCACCCCGACGTTGTCCAGGGCCAGCGCCGACTTGTCCAGGAACGCCCACAGCAGCGCGCCGAACGCGATGCCCAGCGGGTGGTTGCGGCCCAGCAGCGCCACCGCGATGCCGGTGAAGCCGTAGCCCTGCGGGGAGGTCAGCGTGTAGGCGAAGTCCCGGCCGATCAGCTCGGGCAGCCCGACCAGGCCGGCCACCGCTCCGGACATGACCAGCGCGATGATCGTCATCCGGCGGGCGTCGACCCCGCCCGCGGTGGCCGCCGTCGGCGACTCGCCCGACGCCTTGAGCTCGAAGCCGAACCGGGTGCGGTCGAGCAGGAACGCGTAGCCGAACCCGAGCAGGGCGGCCACGAAGACCATCCCGAACAGCGTGCCGCCCGACCCGAACGGGATGCCGGGGAACTGGCCCGACGGCGGGATCGGGTCGGTGGAGATGTTGTTGCCCCGCAGCACGCCGAACGAGTCCGGCCGGATCAGGAACGCGATCAACCCGGTGGCCAGGAAGTTCAGCATGATCGTGGAGATCACCTCGCTGACCCCGCGGTAGGCCTTGAGCAGCGCGGCGATCCCCGCCCACATCGCCCCGACCAGCATCGCGACCAGCAGGACCACGATGGTGTGCAGCACCGGCGGCAGCGTCAGCGCGCCCCCGACGATCGCCGCCACGCAGGCGGCCAGCCGGTACTGGCCCTCGATGCCGATGTTGAACAGCTTCATCTGGAAGCCGATCGCCACGGCCAGCCCGGCGATGTAGTAGATCGCCGCGCTGTTCACGATGTCGATCGCGGTGGTGCCCTCGCCGACCTGGCTGACCATCACCCCCAGCGCGGTCAGCGGCGAGTCGCCGCTGATCAGCAGGGCCACCGCGCACAGCAGCGCGGCGAACAGGACGGCCAGCGCGGGGGGCAGCAGCGCGGTGCGGATCCGGTTCACGCGCGGCCCCCGTCGGCGTCGCCCGGGGTCGCGCCGGCCGGGGCGTCGCTCGCCCCGGTCATCGCCGAGCCCAGCTCCTCCGGGGTGACCGTGCGCGGGTCGGCGTCGGCCACCAGCCGCCCGCGCAGCATCACCTTGATCGTGTCCGACAGCCCGATCAGCTCGTCGAGGTCGGCGCTGATCAGCAGCACGGCCAGGCCGCGGGCCCGGGCCCGACGCAGCTCCTCCCAGATCCCGGCCTGCGCACCGACGTCCACGCCGCGGGTCGGGTGCGCGGCGATCAGCAGCACCGGGTCGCCGGACAGCTCCCGGCCGACCACCAGCTTCTGCTGGTTGCCGCCGGAGAGCGCGGCGGCCGCGACGTCCACGCCGGGGGTGCGCACGTCGAACTCGCGCACGATGCGCTCGGTGTCGCGCCGGGCCGCGGACCGGTCGAGCAGGCCCAGCAGGCCGCCGCGGGACACCGGGCGCCGGCTCTGGAAGCCCAGCATGCGGTTCACCCACAGCGGCTGGGTGGCCAGCAGGCCGTGCCGGGTGCGGTCCTCGGGGATGTAGCCGATCCCGGCCTCCCGGCGCTGCAGCGTGCTGGCCCGGGTGACGTCCCGGCCGGCCAGCACGATGGTGCCGGCGCCGGCCTGGCGCATCCCCATGATCGTCTCGACCAGCTCGGTCTGGCCGTTGCCCTCCACCCCGGCCACGCCGAGCACCTCGCCCGCGCGCACCACCAGGTCGACCCCGGCCAGCAGCGGCCGGGCCCCGGCCTCGCCGGCCAGCTCCAACCCGGCCACGTCGAGCACCACCCGGTCGGTCACCGTGGAATCGCCGTGCTCGGGGGTGGGCAGCTCGCTGCCGACCATCATCTCGGCCAGCTCGCGGCTGGTCACCGCGGTCGGGTCGGCGGTGCCGACCGAGGTCCCGCGGCGGATCACGGTGATGGTGTCGGCGATCGCCCGGACCTCGTCGAGCTTGTGCGAGATGAACAGGAAGGTGAACCCCTCGCCGCGCATGCTGCGCACGGTGTCGAACAGCTCCTCGACCTCCTGGGGCACCAGCACCGCGGTCGGCTCGTCCAGGATCACCGTGCGGGCGCCGCGGTAGAGCACCTTGAGGATCTCCACCCGCTGCCGGTCGGCCACCCCGAGCCGCTCGACCAGCACGTCCGGCCCGACGTCCAGGCCGACGGTGCGCGACAGCTCGGCGATCCGCCGGCGCGCCGCCGCTCCGATGCCGTGCATCGCCTCGGCGCCGAGCAGGATGTTCTCCGCCACGGTCAGGTTGTCGGCCAGCATGAAGTGCTGGTGCACCATGCCGATCCCGGCCCGGATGGCGTCGGACGGGGTGCGGAAGCGCACCACCTCGCCGTCCACGGTGATGGTGCCCTCGTCCGGCTGCTGCATCCCGTAGAGGATCTTCATCAGGGTCGACTTGCCGGCGCCGTTCTCCCCGCACAGCGCGTGCACCTCGCCGCGGCGCACCCGCAGGTGGATGTCGCTGTTGGCGACCACCCCGGGGAACCGCTTCGTGATGCCGGCCAGCTCGACGGCGTACTGGCTCTCGGCCATGCACCTCTCCTCA
>DASQMQ010000522.1:0-2217 GCA_035645455.1 Pseudonocardia sp. | reverse complement strand
GGCTGAACCCGGCGACCCGCAGCCCGGCCAGCACCTCCACCAGCGGCAGCGGGGACACCGCCACGGTCGGCGCGATCCGGCGCAGCTCCAGCTCCCCGGCGTCCGGGTGGGCCAGCACCTCGGCGATCAGCACCTCGTCGTCGGAGCGCAGGAACGACGCCGCCGCCCCGCCGCGCAGCCGGCCGTGCCGGCGGGCCACGTCGTCGACCAGGTAGGACAACCCCTGCGGGACCGGGGTGGCGGACCGGGTGCCGAGCAGCTCGTGCAGGTCCGCGGCGGAGCGCCCGGAGTCCAGGGCCCGGCGCACCGACTGCTCGGTGAACCGGTAGACGGTGGCCGCGCCGGCCGACTCGACCTCGGCCACCAGTTCCAGCTCCGCGGCCAGCCCGGCCTCCAGCGGCCCGGGGGCGATCGCGGTGAGGTCGGCCTGCAGCAGCACGTGGTCGACCGGGTCGGGCAGGGTCGCCCGCAGCGCGGCCGGCACCGCCGCCGGGTCGGTCAGCAACGCCCTCCCGGGCGCGGACAGCGCGTCCAGGGCGACCACCCCGAGCACGGTGGCCTCGGCCAGCACCCAGCCGGCGACCTCGTCGCGCAACCGGCCGCCGCGCCGCGGCGCCCGCCAGGCCAGCAGGTCGGCCAGTGCGGACACCGAGCCGGGCGCGGTGCCCGGCGGCAGCTCGGCCAGCCCGGCCAGCACCCGGCGGCGGTCGCGCGGGGCGAGCGGGCGGCGCACGCCGTCGGACAGCGGCGCGATCGTCCGACCGGCGTCGTCCTTGCGCCCGACCAGGCCCGGCAGCCGCGGCAGGTCCAGCCAGGCCCGGGCCAGCAGGGCCCAACGGGCACCCGGCCCGCCGGCGGCCCAGGCGTCCACGGTGGTGGTCGGCACCCACTCGGGCGGCACGCCGTCGGTCTCGGTGACCAGCTCGGCGGCCGCCGCCACCTCGATCAGCAGCGCGGCGGTGGCCTCGTCGGTGTCGGCTTCGCGGGCGGCCCGGCGCAGCTCGCGCACGCCCAGCCCACCCGAGCGCAGCACCGGGGGCGGGGTGCGGCTCCAGAACGCGATCAGCAGGTCCATCCGGCGCAGCAGCTCCAGGGCCGCCCCGCCCGCGGTGCGGTCGACGGCGTCCGCGCCGCGGTCGCGCAGGTCCAGGTCCGGCGGCCGGACCGCCACCGGGCCGAGGGGGCGGTCGCCGCGCAGGGCCAGGCCGACCTGGCGGGGCAGCTCCACGGTCTCGGCGTCGACGCGCAGCAGCAGCCCGCGGGCGACCAGCCGGCCGACCGGGCTCTCCGGGTCGGCCCCGGCCCGGCTGCGCCCGATCGGCGGGCCGGCGGCGAGCGCGTCGAGGACCCGCTGCTCGTCCGGGGCGACCGCGGCCAGCAGGTCGGGCAGCGCGCTGGACGCCGCCGGGCCCGCCGCCGGCCGGCCGAGGCCGCCGGGGTGGCGCGGGACGACGTCGCGGGCGGACGGCACCAGCGACAGCTCGCTGTCCGGGCCCCACACCACGGCCCGCTCGCGCAGCTCGGCCAGTGCGGCGGTGGTGACCCGGGCGGGCACGTCCGGACCCAGCAGCCGGCGCAGCTCGGCCAGCGGGACCGGCGCGGTGTCGGCGTCGGCGACCACGAGGGCCTCCAGCACCGCCAGGGTGACCGTGTCGAGGTCGTCGCAGGCGCGGTGCACGGAGGCGCGCACCCCGGCCCGGGTGGCCAGCACGGTGAGGTCGGCCGGTGGCGGCACGGCGAGGTCCGGACGCAGCCGCAGCAGCGCCGCCAGGGATCCGTCGTCCCGGGCGCGCAGCCAGTCGACCAGCGTGGTGGGCATCCCGTCCACGGTAGTCGGCCGCTCCCCGCACACGTGCGCGGCGCCGGTAGGCGATACTGCTGATGATCCCTGCGCCCGAGGAGGAGACCGTGGCCAAGCCAGAGCGACCCGGCCGTATCGACCCGTCCTGGCCGGACCTGCCCGACGGCGAGCACCCGGTGAGCGAGGCCCTCGCGCCCACCCAGGGGTCGCTGTCGCCGTTCGGGGACGTCGAGTTCCCGCTCGACGAGGTGCCCTACGTGCACCCCGTCACGGAGATCAACAAGTAGCCGGTCCGGCCGGCCTGCTGCTCGCCGCCGGGGCCGGGCGGCGGATGGGCGGACCGAAGGCCCTGGTCGAGCTGGACGGCGAGCCGCTGGTGCGGCGCGCCGTGCGGGTGCTCGCCGAGGGCGGTTGCG
>DASQMQ010000521.1:0-8083 GCA_035645455.1 Pseudonocardia sp. | reverse complement strand
CAAGCGAGGATCGGGGAGCGACGTGCTCGGCAACTTCCTGATCGGGCTGCGTGAGGGCCTGGAGGCCGCGCTGGTCGTCAGCATCCTGGTCGCCTTCCTGGTGCGCACCGGCCGGCGCTCGGTGCTGCCGAAGGTGTGGCTGGGGGTCGGCATCGCGGTCGCGGTGAGCGCCGGGGTCACCGTCGGGCTGGCGCTGGCCCAGCAGCAGCTGACCTTCCAGGCCCAGGAGGCGTTCGGCGGCGGGCTGTCGATCGTCGCGGTCGGGTTCGTCACCTGGATGATCTTCTGGATGCGCCGGGCGGCCCGGTCCATCTCCGCCGAGCTGCGCGGGCGGCTCGACCGGGCGGTCGAGCTGGGCTCGGGAGCGGTGGTGCTGATGGCCGCGCTCGCCGTCGGCCGGGAGGGCCTGGAGACCGCGCTGTTCTTCTTCACCGCCGCGCAGGCGGCCGGGCAGACCACCGAGCCGCTGATCGGGTTCCTGCTCGGCATCGCCGTGGCGGTGGCGCTGGCCTGGCTGATCTACCGCGGTGCGGTCACCCTGGACCTGGGCCGGTTCTTCACCGTCACCGGCGTGCTGCTGATCCTCGTCGCCGCCGGGATCCTCGCCTACGGCGTGCACGACCTGCAGGAGGCCGCGATCCTGCCCGGGCTGAACGCGCTGGCCTTCGACGTCAGCGCGGCCGTCCCGCCGGACTCGTGGTACGGCACGCTGCTCAAGGGCGTCTTCAACTTCTCCCCGCGGACCACGGTGCTCGAGGCGATCGTCTGGGTCGCCTACGTCGTGGTGGTGCTCCCCCTGTTCCTGCGACCCGCGACCCGCGCCGCGCTGGCCCCCGCGTCCTGATCCCGTCCCACCCCGCTCGAGGAGCAACCATGTCCCGCACGTCCCGTGCCGTGCTGTGCACGTCCGCGCTCGCCGCGCTGGCCGTGGCCGGCTGCACCAGCACCGCCCCCGTCCGGAGCACCGGGGAGGGCGGCGGTGGCGGCGGCCCGATCGCGGTCAGCGCGAGCGACAGCGCCTGCGAGGTCGCCGCGGCCGAGGCGGCCGCCGGCAAGCTCACCTTCGCGGTGCAGAACACCGGGACCAAGGTCACCGAGTTCTACCTGTACGGCACCGGCGACCGGATCATGGGCGAGGTCGAGAACATCGGGCCCGGGCTGACCCGCCAGCTCATCGTCGAGGTCCCCGACGGCGGTGAGTACACCACCGCCTGCAAGCCCGGCATGGTCGGCGACGGCATCCGCTCGGCGTTCACGGTGACCGGCAGCGCGGCCCGGTCGGTGGACGAGGACACCGAGCTGGCCGAGGCCACCAGCGGCTACCACCGCTGGGTCACCTCGCAGATCGAGGCGCTGGTCCCGAAGACCCAGGAGTTCGTCGACGCGGTCAAGGCCGGCGACGTGGAGACGGCCAAGGCGCTGTTCCCGGTGTCGCGCACCTACTGGGAGCGGATCGAGCCGGTCGCCGAGTCCTTCGGCGACCTGGACCCGAAGATGGACGGCCGGGAGGACGACGAGCGCGACCCCGGCGTCGAGTTCACCGGGTTCCACCGGCTGGAGAAGGACCTCTGGGTGGACGGCCTGCAGCCGGACTCGGCGGCCATCGGCGACCAGCTGATGGCCGACATCGCCGACCTGCAGTCCCGGGTCGCCACCATCGAGCTGACCCCGGTGCAGCTGGCCAACGGGGCCAAGGAGCTGCTCGACGAGGTGGCCACCGGCAAGATCACCGGTGAGGAGGACCGCTACTCGCACACCGACCTGTGGGACTTCAAGGCCAACGTGGAGGGCTCGCAGGGCGCGGTGGCCGCGCTCCGCCCGGTGATCGACGAGAAGGACCCGACCCTGGGCCCGGTGCTCGACGAGCGCTTCCAGGCCGTCGACGCCCTGCTGGAGACCTACCGGGTGGGCGACGGGTACCGGCTCTACACCGAGCTGACCCCGGACGACATCAAGAAGCTGACCGACGCCGTCGACGCGCTCGGCGAGCCGGTCAGCCAGGTCGCCGGGGTCGTGACCTCGTGAGGCGGCGATGACCCCGCTCTCGCGCCGGCGGCTGTTCGGCTGGGCCGGCGCCGGGGCGGCGCTGGCCGGGGTCGGCGCGGTCGCCGGCTGCTCCGCCCCGGCCCCGGCCGCCGGCGCGGTGCTGGAGCCCGTGGTGCCGTTCCGGGGCCGGATGCAGGCCGGGATCGTCACCCCGGCGCAGGACCGGCTGCACTTCGTCGCGCTCGACCTCATCACCGACGACCGCGAGCGCGTCCGCGCGCTGCTGCAGAAGTGGACCGCGGCCGCCGAGCGGATGGTGGCCGGTGCGGAGACCACCCCGGGCGGCGCGGTCAACCGCAACCCGCAGGCCCCGCCGGACGACACCGGGGAGGCACTGGGGCTGCCCGCGGCCTCGCTGACCCTCACCTTCGGGGTCGGTGCCGGGCTGCTGGAGAAGCTGGGGCTGGCCGACCGGATGCCCCCCGGGCTGGCCCCGCTGCCCACGTTCACCGGCGACCAGCTCGACCCCGCGCTGTCCGGCGGCGACCTGTGCATCCAGGCCTGCGCGCAGGACCCGCAGGTGGCCGTGCACGCGGTGCGCAACCTGGTGCGGATGGGCTTCGGCACCACCTCGGTGCGCTGGTCGCAGCTGGGGTTCGGGCGCACCTCGTCGACCTCCACCGAGCAGGACACCGCGCGCAACCTGTTCGGCTTCAAGGACGGCACCCGCAACCTCAAGGCCGAGGACCCGGCCGGGCTCGACGAGCACGTCTGGGTGCGGCCCGGGGACGGCCCGGCCTGGCTGGACGGCGGTACCTACCTGGTGGCCCGGCGGATCCGGATGCACGTCGAGATCTGGGACCGGACCTCGCTGGCCGAGCAGGAGGCCATCATCGGGCGGAGCAAGGGCGAGGGTGCGCCGCTGGGCCGCGCGGCCGAGTTCGACGAGCCGGACCTGACCGCCCCCGGACCGGACGGCGAGCCGGCCGTCGCCAGGGACGCGCACATCCGGTTGGCCGCGCCGGAGGAGCTGGGCGGGGTCCGGATCCTGCGCCGCGGCTACAACTTCGTCGACGGCACCGACGGCCAGGGCCACCTCGACGCCGGGCTGTTCTTCGTGGCCTTCCTGCGCGACCCGCACGCCCAGTTCGTGCCCATGCAGAGCGCGCTGGCCAGGACCGACCGGCTGATGGAGTACATCGAGCACACCGGCTCGGCCGTGTTCGCCTGCCCCGCCGGCCTGGCCGAGGGCGACTACTGGGGCCAACCCCTGCTGGAGTCGTGAGTGAGAAACCTGGCTACAGCCATGTTCCTCACTCACGACCCTGGTCGGCGTAGCGCTCGGCGGCGGCCCAGACCAGCTGGGCGTAGGGGACCGAGCGGTTGTAGGTGAGCACGCCGTCCCACCAGCCCTCGCCGGAGGCGGTGTCGCGGCCGCCGTCGCACAGGTAGCCGGCCGCGGCCAGCGCGGCGTCGTCGATCTGCTGCGGGTCGCGGACGCCGTCGCCGTCGCCGTCGGCTCCGTAGCGCTCCCAGGTCTCGGGCAGGAACTGCATCGGCCCGACCGCGCGGTCCAGCACCTCGTCGCCGTCGAGGCGCCCGCCGTCGGTGTCGGGCACCTCCCGGGTGCCGTCGCTGCCGTCCAGCGGCACCCCGACGATCGGCGGCCGGGCCACCCCGTCCGCGTCGACCTCGGCATCGCCGATCTGCCCGTGCCGGGACTCCACCCGACCGATCCCGGCCAGCGTCGCCCAGGACAGCCCGCAGTCCGGGGTCCGCGCGCGCTGGGCGAGCTCCGCGGATCCGTAGGCGCGCACGACCCGGGCCGGCAGCCGGTGCGCGTCGGCGATCCCGGCCGCCCATGCGGTCAGGTCGACGTCGGCGGCCAGCGCCGCGGGCGGCGGCAGCGGGGTGTCCCGGTCGACGTTGGCCGGGGCCAGCCCGTCGCCGCGCTGGTCCGGCCGGCCCTCGTCCCCGTCGAAGCCGGCCGCCACCACCAACCCGCCGGCCACGATCAACGCCAGCAGCAGGCCCAGCGCGCCGACCAGGACACCGAGCACAACGGTGACGGAGCTTCTGCGGTCGGACACCCCACCACGCTACCCACGGTGATCGCGGGCCCGTCCGGGGCTCACCCCGGCCAGTGCGCGCGCCAGGCGTCCGCGTCGAGGCCGTGCGGGTCGGCGCCGGTCGCGGTCGCGGCCTTCTCCGCGGCCCGCACGGCGTCGACGAACCGGCGGGCGGTGCCGCGCAGCTCGGCTTCCGGGTCGATGCCGGCCAGCTTGGCCGCCGCGGCCAGCGCGAACAGCTGCTCCCCCACGCCGCTGCCGGCCGGCAGCAGCTCGGCGGGCAGCCCCGCACGGGCCGTGCGGCTGGTCAGCTTGGCCGCCAGGGCGACCGCGGGCTGGCCGAGGGGAACACCGTCGACGCTGGAGCCGCGCTGCTTCTCCGCGCGCTTGAGCTCCTCCCAGCGGTGCTCCTGGCGCTCCGCGGTGTCGACGACCTCCCGGGACCCGGAGCTCCCGGCGAAGACGTGCGGGTGCCGGCCGACCAGCTTGGCCACCAGCTCACCGGCCACGTCGTCGACGTCGAACGGGTCGGTCGGGTGCTCGGCGGCGACCCGGGCGTGGAACAGCACCTGCAGCAGGACGTCGCCCAGCTCCTCGCGGACCGCCGGGCGGTCGCCGTCCTCCAGCGCCTGGTACAGCTCGTAGCACTCCTCGACGAGGTACTGCAGCAGCGACTCGTGGGTCTGCTCGGCGTCCCACGGGCAGCCGTCGGGCGAGCGCAGCCGGTCCATCACCGCGACCGCGTCCAGCAGCGCGTCCCCGGCCCGCTGCGGCGCGGCGACCACCCGGTCGACCTGCTCGGCCAGCGGGTGGCGCGGGTCGGTGGTCAGCAGCAGCTCGAAGTCCGCATCCGCCGACCAGGGCCGCGCGTCGAACCCGGCGGCCACGTCGGCCGGCACGGTGGCGTCGGCGTGCAGGACGCCGGCCGCACGCAGCGCGGGTACGGCGGCGACCGGCACGTCGCCCGGCCGCCGCGCGGGCAGCACGACGAGGGTGCGCGGCACCGCGGGCTCAGCCCGCGTCGGCCGGCGCCAGGATCGCGCCGCTGAGCTCGTCCTCGCCGACCACGCGGAGCTGGATCGGGTCCCACACCCCGTAGCGCGGGTTCACCGTCACCCCCACCTCGTCGGCGACCGGCTGCAGCAGCCGCTCCCCGATCGCGACCAGCTGCTGCTGGCTGATGGAGCTCACCGCCTCCGCCGGGGCTGCCGCGTCGGTGCGCCGGTCGACCACCCGGAACACGATCCAGGTGCTCTGCTCCGGGCTGGGCTGGAAGCTCACCACGCTGCCCTCCGGGGCGCCGAACAGCACGGTGGCGGCCGCGTCCGGGGTGGTGACGGCCTGGTAGACCTGGCCGCGCGCGGAGGTCTGCTGGTCGGCGAACAGCGCCTCGGCCTCCGGGCCACCGGCGGCGAGCCGGGCCGCCACCCGGTCGGCCTCGTCCCGCGAGGTGGCGGCGACCAGGTCGGCGGTCACGCTCAGCCCGCCGACCTCGCGCTCGGCCAGCTGGGCGGCGATCAGGTCGTCGCGGACCCGGTCGCGCAGGGTCGCCGCGTCGTAGAGCGAGGACTCCAGCACCGCGTCGGCGCCGCCGTTCTCGGTCAGCTCCGCCTCGACCTGCGCGTCGGTGACCACGATGCCCTCGTCGGCCGCGCGGCGGGTCAGCAGGTCGTGCAGCACCTCGCGGGTGACGATGCTGCGCGCGACGTCCGCCGGGCTGCCGCCCTGCTGGGCCAGCTGGGCGAGCTGCTCCGGCTTGCCCAGCGCCGTCTCCACCTGCGACTGCACGGTCTCCAGCGACACCGCCTCGGACCCGACGATCACTGCCGAGCCCGCCTGGTTCGGGCCACCGCACCCGGTGGCCACCACACCAGCGGCCACCACGGCCACGACAACCCGCCCCACCTGCTCACGCACGTCGGACACCCTCTCACGCCGGTCCCCGGGCCCGGTCGCGCGGTCGGCCGGGCGGCCCCGGCGGGTGTGGGGTGTTCGACCGACACGCGGCCGCGACCGGTGCCCTAGCTTTGTCCTCGCCCCGCCAGCGCGGGACGGGGTGCGGCCGGTACTGGAGGGGCCCGGCCGCGCCCCGATTCCTCGTGGCGGCCGCGATCAGTCCTGTTCGCCCAGGTCACCGAGGTCGACGATGCCGTCCTGCAGCGCCCGGATCATCAGCGCGGACTTCGACGTCGCCGGCCGGCCGGTGTCGGCGTACTTCATCCGCACCCGCTCGATGTAGGTGTCGACGGTCTTGACCGACAGGTGCAGGCGTTTGGCCACCAGGTTCTTGGACTCGCACTCGAACCAGGCGATCAGCACCTCGCGCTCGCGCTCGCTGAGCACCGGGCGGTCGGCGCGCCGGTCGCCGGCCAGCACCCCGCTGAGCATCGGCCCGGTGTACGTGCCCCCGGCGGCGATGGCCCGGATCGCCGGTACCAGGTGGCCGTCGCCCTCGACCTTGGTGAGGTAGGTGGCCACCCCCAGCTCGACGCAGCGCAGCACGGTGTCGGCGGACTCCTCCTGCGAGTAGACGATGATCCGCCGGCCCTCGGCGACCAGCCGCCGCAGCGCGGCGAAGTCCGGTTGGCCGTCGTAGAGCAGGTCGAACACCACCACGTCCGCGGTGCGGCCGGCCCCGGTGAAGGCCACGTGCGGCCGGTTGCCGCTGTCCACCACGGCGATCGGCGGGTCCGCCCCCGCGCACCAGGCGCGCACCCCGTCGACGATCGCCGGGTGGTCGTCGACGATGACGACCGTGGGGCCGGGGTCCGGCGGCTCGGCTAGTGGACCGACCATCTGGCCTCCACCCACGTCCGCCCATCGTCGACCACGGTCGTCGTGCGCACCCCGTTGTCCCAGCTGTACTGCCCGCCGTCGGGCACGAGGTTCCCCGATCCACCGACCTCGCCGTCGGTGACCACGCTCACCGTCACATCGCTCCCGGTTCCTCCTACCGTCACGCGGGCCGTCCGCGCGGTCACCAGTAGTACCCCACTGATCACCTCGACCAGTGACCGGCGCACCTCCGGCGGTGGCTCCACCTCGACCGCTCGCGTGGCGTAGCGGACCGTGACGCCGCGTCGCTCCACCACCTCCACCAGGGCCTGGACCTCGGCCGCCAGCGGGGTCGCGGAGTCGCCCTGCTCGCCGAAAAGCCGTCGCAAACGCGCCGCCTCGACCGCGGCGCGGCGCTGCACGTCCCGGTCGGCGGTCGACCAGCTGCCGTCGGAGATCCCCTGCAGCAGCGGCAGAGCGGTCGCCCGGAGGGCCTGGTAGCGGGCCTCCCGGTCGGCGTGCACCTCGCGGGCCACGCTCTCCTCGGTGGCCGCCCGGGCCTGGGCGACGGCGACGGCGGAGGCGTGGTCGGCCATCCTGCGCAGCACCAGGGTCGCCACGATCAGGGCGAGCTGGAACGACCCCACGCCGACCGCGACGGTGGCCAGCGGGACCAGCGACTCGGCCAGCACCCCGCGCCAGGCGAGCAGCGCGACGGTCGCGGCCAGGTGCAGCAGGATGAACGCCAGGACGTTGCGCATCCGGCGGTCCGCGAACAGCAGCAGGCCGAACCAGCCGACCACGCCGAAGGTCCAGTGCGCCGGGGTCAGCAGCGCCTCGGTCGGCAGCGAGGCTGCCGCCGCGATGGACACCGCCAGCACGAACAGCGCCGTCGGCCACGCCGCCCGCCCCCAGAACCCGTGCCGGAGCCCGATGGGGATGTCGATGAGCCCGACCGCGACCAGCAGCAGCCACCAGCCGATCCCCACCCACCACGCCGGGTAGAGGTGCAGGGTCGGGAGCAGGTTGGGCAGGTCGAGCAGGAACAGGATGGCGAACAGGATCATCGACTCGGCCTGGCGCAGCCCGCGCAGCAGCAGCGGGCCCAGCGGCTGGTCATCCACGCGGCCACTCCAGTTCGACCACGGTGCCGGCGCCGGGGACCGAGTGCACCTGGGCCCGCCCGCCGGCCCGGGCCAGCCGCTCGCGGACCGAGAGCACCAGGCCGTGCCGCGACTGCGGCACGGCGGCCG
>DASQMQ010000520.1:0-6454 GCA_035645455.1 Pseudonocardia sp. | reverse complement strand
CGGCCGCTTCGCGGGCGGCTCGACGGCCGCCGCCTCGGCGCGGGTCTCCGCGGCGAGCTCGACGATCCGGCGCAGCCCGGACGCCCCGGCCAGCATGGCCCGGACGTCGGCCGCGGCCTGCGTCGCCGGGTCGTCCGCACCGACCGGCTCGGGTCGGGGCCGCGGGCTGCCGATCGTCGGGACGTCCACGACATCGTTCTACTCAGCAGCCGAGCGGGCCGCAGCACGGGCCGGCGGTCGGCCGGCCCGGACGGGGACGCCCGGGTGGGTGACACCCGGACGGCGCCCGGTCTCAGTCCGCACCCGGCTCGAGGTCCCCGTTCACCGCGCTCGGGATCGTCGGGTAGAGCGGCAGGATCTGCTCCAGCCGCATCGCCTCCCACGGCCGGGTCACCGCCCGGTGGTCGGGCGGGGCGACCACGCGCACCGCTGCGGGCGGGGACTGCCCACCCTGGCGCTGCGAGGTGGGCACGGTGGCCCGGGTGGCCAGGTTCGCCAGCACGCCCAGCCCGGACGACCCGAGGAAGCCCACGTCGGTGAGATCGATGACGACCACGTCGGTGCCGGGGCCGTGCATCGCCTCGTCGACGACGGCCATCAGTTCCGGGGCCGAGTGCAGGTCCAGCTCGCCGGAGGCCGCCACCACCACGGCGCGGCCGAGGGCGGTCGTCGTCAGCCGGAACTCCTCGGCCGGGTCGTCGACGTCGTCTTCGTGGCCACTCACGGCACCCACCGTAGCGCCGCCCGACGACGACCGCTCCGCCCGCACGCGTGCCCCGGCGGTGCCGACCGGTGACCGTCCGTACCGAACCGTGTCAACCGGGCCACTCCTCCGGCGCCTGGAGGAGTGACCCGGCCGCCCCTAGAGTCCGTCCGGTGAAACTGTTATCGCAGCTCAGATGCACCCCGGACGGATGAGCGTCTACCACCTGCACGCGCGCGCCGTCGAAGGACCGCTGGACGCGCTCCGCCGCGACGAGGTCCGGACCGCGCAGACCGACGACGCCGCGGAGGCCGAGTCGTGGGCCCGCGCCCAGCTGCGCGACGGCTTCACGGTCTGGATCTACGACCACGGGCACGGCCCCCGGCTCAGCGGGGCCAGCGACCACCGGCTGATCGGCCGCTACCGGCCCGCGCCGCCCGGGACGACCGACGCCCTGCCGGTGGCCCGGGACGTCGAACTGGTGCACGCGACCCGCCGCCGGTAGCGCCGTCACCGCCGGCCCTCCTCCACCACGGAGAGGTCGTCGGCGGCCGCGGCACCACGCTCTCCCGCCGGCGCCTCCTCCCCCACGGTCGAGTCGCGCCGGGTCTGCCGCTCGCTCTCGGCGTTGATCTCCGCCCCGAGCAGCACCAGGTAGCTGGTCAGGTACAGCCACAGCATCAGCACGACGACGCCGGCGAGCGCCCCGTAGGTCTTGTTGTAGCTGCCGAAGTTGGACACGTAGAGGCTGAACAGCACGCTGGCCACGATCCACAGCACGGTGGCCACGATGGCGCCGGTGGACACCCACGACATCCGCGGCGCGTCCCGGTCCGGACCGACCCGGTAGACGATCGCCAGCGCCGAGACCACCAGCACGACCAGCAGCACCCAGCGCAGCACCTGGGCCAGCAGCAGGGCGACGCCGCCGAGCCCGAGCACGCTGAGCACGGCCGGGACCACGGCGACCAGGGCCACCGCGAGCAGCATGAACACCACCGCGCCCAGGGTCAGCAGCAGCGCGGTGCCGCGCAGCTTGATGAACCCGCGGGTCTCGTCCTCGTCGTAGGCGGCGTTGACCGCGGCCATCAGGTTCGACGTGCCGCTGGACGCGCTCCACAGCGCGGCCAGCACGGACACGATCAGCCCGATGCCCAGCGCGCCGCCGCTGCCCGCGGCCACCGCGTTGAGCTGGTCCACCACGAGCGGGCGGGCGGTCTCGGGCAGCAGCGCGGCCAGCTGCGCGACCTGGTCGGCGACCGTGGCCGGATCGGCGACCAGCCCGTACACCGACAGCGCGGCGATCATCGCCGGGAACAGCGCCAGGAAGGCGAAGAAGGCCACCCCGCCGGCCAGGATGGACACGTTGTCCGCCTTGGACTCGGCGTAGGCGCGCTTGGTGACCTGCAGCCAGCCCCGCGCGGGGATCTGGGCCGGGGTCTCGGCCTCGCTGCCCGGTGGCCTTTCGGCGCTGTCCCGTTCCGATGTCGCTCGCGGCTGTCCCACGGTCGTCCCTCCCCTTCGCGTGTGAGTCAGCCGGGATTGCCCCGCTGCACCCCGGCCCAACCACGGTTGGGCCGTCGGGATGTGATCGACATGGGCGCGTGGCGGCGGATATGTTCCCCCGATGGCACTCCGCGCCCGCGTGCGCCGCGGGTACGCGCTCGGCAGCGTCGCGACCGGCACCTTCGGCACCGTCCCCGGACTGCTGCTGCTCCCCTACCTCACCGACACCCTGGGCATCGCGGCGGGCGTGGCGGGCGTGCTGGTGCTGGCCCCGAAGGCGTGGGACGTGGTGCTCAACCCGATCGCCGGGCGGATCAGCGACCGGCGCGGGCAGCGCCGGCCGTTCCTGCTGGTGGCCGGGGTGGCGCTGGCCGTGCTGTTCGCGCTGATGTTCGCCGGGCCGGTCGCCCCGCCCGCGCTCGCCGGGGCGTACGTGGCCGTGCTGTTCCTGGCCGCCGCCTCGGCGTACGCGTTCTTCCAGGTCCCCTACGTGGCGATGCCGGCCGAGATGACCACCGACGCCGCCGAGCGCACCCGGATCATGACCTGGCGGGTCGTGGTGCTGGCGCTGGCGATCCTGCTGTCCGGGGCGACCGCGCCGCTGGTCGTCGAGGCGTTCGGCTACCCGGTGATGGGCGGCTACGTCGGCGTCCTGCTGCTGCTCGGCGCGATCGGCGCCTACGTCGGGACGCGCGGGGCACCCGCGGCGGTGCAGCCGGCCCCGGTCGGCCCGCTGCGCGCGCAGTTGCGCCTGGTCAGCGCGGTGCCGGAGTTCCGCTGGCTGCTGATCACCTGGGTGGTGCAGGCGCTGGCGATCGGGGCGATGCTCGCCGGGGTGGCCTACGTGGCCCGGTACCTGCTGCGCGACCCGACCGCGGCGACGATCCTGTTCGCCGCGTTCGTCGGGCCCGCGCTGCTGGTGACCCCGCTGTGGGAGCGGTACGCCCGCCGCCACGGCAAGCGCGCGGGCTACCTGGCGTCCACGGCGGTGCTCGCGGTCGGCGCGCTCGCCCTGGCCGCGGCCGGGACCGGCGCCGCGCTGCCGACCTACCTCGCGGCCGGCCTGACCGGCGTCGGCTACGCCGGCGCGCAGGTCTTCCCGCTGGCCATGCTGCCCGACGTGGCCGGCGCCGACGCCGAGACCACCGGCGACAACCGGATCGGCGTGTTCACCGGGGTGTGGACCGCCGGGGAGACCCTCGGCCTGGCCCTGGGCCCCGGGCTGTTCGCGCTGGTCATCCAGCTCGGCGGCTACCTGCCCTCGACCGCGGGCGTCGAGGTCGCCCAGCCGGCGTCGGCGCTGACCGCGATCGCCGTCGGTGTGTCGGTGGTGCCCGCGGTGCTGATCGCGGCGAGCGTGCTGGCGCTGCGCCGCTACCGCCTCGACGAGCGCCGGTGAACGGCGTCGACCCCACGGAGGAAGGAGAACGGTGCGCACTGACGAGGTGATCGAGCGGCTGACCGCGCTGCGGGCCGGCGACCTGCCCACCCACGGCGGCCGGACCCTGGCCTACGTCTACGACTCCGGGCTGGCCGCGGCCGACGAGGTCGGCCGCCGGGCGCTGGCCCTGTTCGCCTCGACCAACGGGCTGGACCCGACCGCGTTCCCCAGCCTGGCCGCGCTGGAGCGCGACCTGATCGCGTTCACCCGGCCGCTGGTCGGCGCTGCGGACACCGCCGTGGGCACGGCGACCTCGGGCGGCACCGAGTCGATCCTGCTGGCCGTGCAGACCGCCCGGGACGCCCACCCGGGGCCCGACCCGGTGCTCGTCGTGCCCACCACCGCGCACGGCGCGTTCCACAAGGCCGCGCACTACTTCGGCGTGCGGCTGGTCGCGGTGGACGTCGACCCGGTGACGAAGCGGGCCGTGCCGGAGGCGATGGCCGCGGCGATGGACGCCCACGCCGGCCGCGTCGTGCTGGTCGCGGTGTCCGCCCCGTCCTACGCGCACGGCGTGATCGACCCGGTCGGGCCGGTAGCCGCGGCCGCCGCCGAGCGCGGCATCCGCTGCCACGTGGACGCCTGCATCGGCGGCTGGGTGCTGCCCTGGGCCGACCCGGCCCCGCCGCCGTGGGACTTCCGCTGCCCCGGGGTGACCAGCCTGTCGGTGGACCTGCACAAGTACGCCTACACCCCCAAGGGCGTCTCGCTCCTGCTGCACCGCTCCCCCGCGCTGCGCCGCCCGCAGTTCTTCGCCACCGCCGACTGGCCCGGCTACACGATGCTCAACGCGACCACCCAGTCGACCAAGTCGGGCGGACCGCTGGCCGCGGCCTGGGCCGTCGTGCAGCACATCGGGCTGGACGGCTACCGCGACCTGGTCACCACCACCCTGGCCGCCACCCGCCGGCTCGCCGACGGGATCCCCGCCCGCGACCACCTGGCGCTGGCTGCCCCGCCGGACTCCACGCTGCTGGCCGTGCAGACCGACGACGCCCTGGACGTGTTCACCCTCAGCGACGAGATGGGCGAGCGCGGCTGGTTCGTGCAGCCGCAGATGGCCTTCCGCGACCTGCCCGCCACCCTGCACCTGACGGTGTCGGCAGCCACCGCCGCCGGCGTCGACGACTTCCTGGCCGCCCTCGACGAGTCGCTCGCCGCCGCCGTCGCGGCCGGCCCGGTGGTCGTCGCCCCCGAACTGCGCGCCGCCGCCGCGGCGCTGGACCCGGCGACCCTCGACGACGCCGCCTTCGACGGCCTGCTCGCCGTCGCCGGCCTGGCCGGCGGCGACGGCCGGCTGGCCGTGCCGAAGCGGATGGCACCGGTGAACGCCCTGCTGGACGTGGCACCACCGCGCCTGCGGGAGGCGCTGCTGATCGCGTTCCTGGACCGGCTCACCCGCTGACCGGACCCACGACCCCGGATCGAACCGGATGATCCGTGCGCAGGTGCCGGTGTCCCGATCAGGCCGGGACGCCCTGCGGGGTCACCGCAGCTCGCGGGCCTGCACGACCACCCCGCCGAACCGCGCCTCGCCGATGGAGCACTCGTGGTCGCCGACCCAGCAGCGCCCGGTCCGGGTGACCTCGTCGCAGGCCTCGTCGGTGGACCCGTCCGGCGCCACGTAGCGGGCCTCGAACCCGCCGGACATGTGGGTGTTGTAGCCGGTGACGGTCCGGCCGGTCGAGTCGACGGTCCGCTGCCGGCAGCTGTCGCAGACCGCCCGCGGGTAGCGCCCCAGGTGCATCGCCGGCTGTCCGCACAGCGGGCACGGGTGGGTGCGCCGCCCGGCGTCGTCGCGGGGCGGGGCCATCAGGGCGTCGTCGGCGGCCAGGGTGCGCAGCGGGTCGGCGTCCATGCGGCGCAGCCCGATCCAGACCCAGTCCGCATGGTCGCGGTCGCCCTCGGCATCGAGGCCGGCACGGTCGGCGGCCGGCAGCTCGGCGACGGTGCAGCCGGCCCGCACCGCCGTCACCGCGGCGCGCTGCCACGGTCCCAACTCGTCCCATCCCAGGTCGCGCGCGGTGTGCCGGTTGTGGCGCAACTGCTCGTCCAGCCGGGCGATCGGCGAGGGCCCGTGGTCCACCAGACCGATGCTCCAGGAGCCGTTGTGGCACGCCGTGTAGAGCCTGGTGCCGTCGACGAACGCGTAGCCGCCGGCGACCGGGTCGGCCTCGAACCCGGAGTGCGGGAACGGCCGTACGGCAGCCGGGTGCGGCGCCGCGGCCCGGGCCCAGTCCAGCGCGGTCGCCCTGGTCAGGGGCATCCGGGGGCGCAGCACAGGAGCACCCTAGGACAAAGGTGTAGCCGGTCCCGGCCTCGTCGAGGCGGCGCCGGACGTGCCCGGGGAAGCCGGTGAACTGGCTGAACACCAGTGCCCGGTGCCCGCCCTCGACCACCTCGGCGAGCTGCTCCAGCAGCGTCGATCTTGGCCGAGCCCAGCTGCGCCTGCGCCGGCTCGACCAGCCCGGGGTGCAAGCTGAGCTGGCGCAGCAGGGTGATCGAGCGCAGGATCGTGAACCGGTCGCGGTCGACGTCGTCGAGCATGCCGAGCACCTTCTGCCGCTCGCGCTGCAGGTGGCGCTGGTAGAGCCGGCGGTGGCGGGGCTCCCGGGTCGCGGACGACGTCGTCGGCGCCGGGGGCGGACAGCGGCATCCGTGCGGTCGTGCCGTCGACGTCGTAGGCCCACTGCCACTCCAGCGCGAGGTCGTGCCCGTCGCCGTAGGCGTCCCACTCCATGTGCCCGATCGCGCGGCGGCGGGCGTAGGCCGCGCCGCGGGAGTAGGTGGCCGGGTCGACGCCG
>DASQMQ010000519.1:0-10850 GCA_035645455.1 Pseudonocardia sp. | reverse complement strand
CGATGGACAGCCCGCGGGCGGGCCGCTCGGGGTCGATCGCCACCCCGAGCCGGCCGAAGAACCCGGCGGCGAGTGCGTGCATCGCGCGCCGGTCGACCCGGCCCCACGAGCGGGTCGGCTGGCGGCCCATCACCACGTTCTCGGCCACCGACAGGTCGGGGAACAGGGTCGGTTCCTGGTAGATCACCGCGATGCCGGCGGCCAGCGCGTCGGCGGGGGTGCTCAGCCGCAGCGGCCGGCCCGCCAGCTCGATCGTGCCGGCGTCGGGCTCGTGCACCCCGGCCAGCATCTTCACCACCGTCGACTTGCCCGCCCCGTTCTCGCCCACCAGCGCGTGCACCTCACCGGGGTGCAGCTCGAACGACACGTCGCGCACGGCGGCCACGGCGCCGAAGGACTTGGTGACCCCCCGCACCGCGAGCAGCGCGGTGGCGTCGGCACTCATCCGCCCCTCCTTCGGCTTCGGCAGTGAAACGTTTCAAGGCTGGGTCCGGACGGTACGGTGAGCGTCGTCACGCCGTCAAGGGCGCAATCGAACCGTGATCTGCGGAGACTCGGGGGCCGACGACACGGCTCCCGGAGGTGGCCGCGCTCATGCCGTAAGGTCCCAGAACGTTTCAGTCGAGGAGGTCGGGTGTCCGGACCAGGCGCGCCGAGCATGAAGGACGTGGCCGCGCGGGCCGGCGTCTCGCTCGGCACGGTGTCCAACGTGCTCAACCGGCCCGAGCTGGTCAGCGAGCGGACCCGGCGGCGGGTGCAGGCGGCGATCGACGCGCTGGGGTTCGTGCGCAACGAGTCGGCGCGCCAGTTGCGCGGCGGGGGCAGCCGGACGCTCGCCTACGTCGTGTTCGACGCGGCCAACCCGTTCTTCACCGACGTCGCCGCGGGCGCCCAGGCCACCGCGGACGCCGCCGGGCTGGCCCTGTTCCTGTGCAACAGCGGGGAGGACCGCGAGCGCCAGGCCGCCTACCTCGACCTGCTGGAGCAGCAGCGGGTGGAGGGGGTGCTGATCACCCCGGTCGACCCGGCCGATCCGCGGCTGGCCGCGCTGTCCCGGCGCGGCACACCGGTGGTCGTCGTCGACCGCGGCGCCGGTCCGGAGCACTGCTCGGTCACCGTGGACGACGTGCTGGGCGGCGACCTCGCGGCCACCCACCTGCTCGATCTCGGCCACCGGCGGATCGCCTTCGTCGGCGGCCCGCGCGGCATCGGCCAGGTCGCCGACCGCATCGCCGGCGCCGAGCGGGCGATCACCCGGGCCGGCGCGGAGCCGCTGACGGTGCTGGAGACCGAGAAGCTCAACATCGCCGAGGGCCGCCGCGCGGGCGAGCGGTTCGCCGGGCTGCCGGCCGCGCAGCGCCCGACCGCCGCGTTCTGCGCCAACGACCTGCTGGCCCTGGGCCTGCTGCAGCAGATGGTGCACCTGGGCCTGCGGGTGCCCGAGGACGTCGCGATCGTCGGCTACGACGACATCGAGTTCGCCTCCGCCGCCGCGGTCCCGCTGACCTCGGTGGCCCAGCCGCGCCAGCGGCTCGGCCGGACCGCCGCCGAGCTGCTGCTCGCCGAGGCCCGCGGCGGCGCGGACCACGAGCACCAGCACGTGGTGTTCGCCCCGGAGCTGGTGGTGCGCGCGTCCACCGGGCTGCGCCCGGTCACCTCCACCGTGGCCTGAGCTCGGGTGTCCCGACCGGGTCGGACCAGCCCGCTCTCGCAGGCCATCACCACCACCTGGGCGCGGTCCCGGACTCCCAGCTCAGCCGGCTCGCTGTCCTTGACCAGGAACCCCGACACCCCGAACCGGATGGCGGTCCAATCGGTCAGTCGTCGTCGTCGTTGTCGTTGTCGTTGTTGTTGTTGTTGTCGTTGTTGCCGTTGTTGTCACTGCGGTCCGAGCCGCGGTCGCGATCGTCGTCGCGGAGCTGCTCGCCCTGGCGCAGGATGATGACGCTGCCGAACGCGCCCGCCGCGTCGACCACGACGTCACGGGTCCCGGAGCCGTCGCAGGCCGCCTCGCACTCGGTGCGGCCGAACACCAGCGCGCCGGTCGGCTGCACCCGGGCGTCCGCCGGCACGACGACCTCCACCCGACCGAACGCCACCCCGACCTCCACCCGGTCGTCCGCCGGTCCGGCGGTGGTCACCTGGCTGCCGAACACCGCCAGCGCGTCGTCGGCCGCCGCCACCCGGCTGCCGGCCCACAACCCGGCCCCGGCCAGCACGATGATCCCGAGCCCGGCGCCGAGCCGTTGGCCCAGCCCGTGACCGCCGGTCTTCGTCGCGGTCGGCGCGGCGCTCGCCCCGGTGGCCGGCTGCACCGCCGTCGCGACGGTCTCCCCCGGCGACTCCGGCAGGTCGAGGACCAGCGGTTCCAGCTCGCTGCGGGTCCTCGCGGCCCAGCACCGCGCCGAGCGTTCCTCGTACTCGGTGATGGTCAGGACGCCGTCGGCGTAGGCCCGCTGCAGCCGCTCGTCGACCTCGCGACGCTCGCGGTCCCCGATCCGCACCTCAGGCCTCGACTCGTCCACGTCACCCATCCTGGCAGCAACTCGACCCGCCGCGGTGGCCGGACCGGACGCGCCGCCCCACCGGCCGCGCGGTGCCGGCGCGGCCCGCCCGACCGGGCCCCAGGGCTTCACCACCGCCAGCACGGTGGCCCCCACCAGCGCGGCAGGCGGGTCCGTCCGGCCGCCCGGCGGCGCCCGGGTCAGCCGGGCTCGGGGTCGCCGTCCTCCCCGAACCACCGCGCCAGCCGGCCGCGCCGGCTGATCGCGCGCAGCCGGCGCTCGGTGCCCTCGCGGGTGCCGTCCGTGGTGACCACGAGCAGCTCGTCCCCGGCGCGCAGCCGCATCACCGGTTGCGGGACCACCGCCCGGCCCTCGCGGATGATCAGGCTGACCACGGTCGGGGTGGGCAGCCGCAGCTCGAAGAGCGCGACCCCGTGCAACCGGGACCCGGCGGGTACGGCCAGGGTCAGCAGGACCGCGGCGATCGCGTCGAGCGGGGCCGCCTCGACCTGCAGCTCCCGCGCGGGGTCCGCGGCGACCAGCCGCAGCCGCTGCGCGACCAGGGGCATCGTGGGCCCCTGCAGCAGGGTGAACGCCACCACCGAGACGAAGACGATGTCCAGGATCCGTTCGCTGCCCGGAACCCCGGCGACGATCGGGTAGGTGGCCAGCACGATGGGGACCGCGCCGCGCAGCCCGGCCCAGGACACGAACGCCTGCTGCCGCCAACCGACGCCGAACGGCACCAGGCACACCAGGACCGACAGCGGCCGGGCGAGCAGCAGCAGGACCGCCCCCACGATCAGCGCCGGCAGCACCTGCTCACCCAGCTCGTCCGGCGTGATCAACAGGCCGAGCAGCACGAACAGCCCGATCTGGGCCAGCCAGCCCAGGCCCTCGGCGAAGGACTTGCTCGCGGCGCGGTGCGGCAGGCCGGCGTTGCCGAGCAGGATGCCGGCCAGGTACGCGGCGATGAAGCCGCTGGCCTGGGCGGTGCCCGCGGCGGCGAACGCGACGATGCCGATGCCGAAGGTGGCCAGCGGGTAGAGCCCGGAGGCCGGCAGCGCGATCCGGCGCAGGGCCGCCACCCCGAGCCGGCCCAGCACGATCCCGATCAACCCGCCGGCCGCGAGCTGGTAGACCAGGTTCGCGGCGACGCCCAGCACGCTGGTCTCGGCCAGCGGCGTGGTCGCGAACAGCAGCACCAGGATGACGGTCGGGGCGTCGTTGAACCCCGACTCCGCCTCCAGCAGGCCCGCCGTGCGCCGCGAGACGGGCAGGTCGCGCAGCACCGCGAAGACCGCGGCGGCGTCGGTGGAGGACACGATCGCCCCGAGCAGCAGGGCCAGCTGCCAGTCCATGCCCAGCAGCAGGTGCGCCGCCGCCGCGCTCACCAGCACGCTCACGCCCACCCCGACCGTGGCCAGCACACCGGCCGGGGCCAGCACGCTGCGCACGTCGGACCAGGCGGTGGTGATGCCGCCCTCGACCAGGATCACCGCCAGGGCGGCGGTGCCCAGGTTCTGGGCCAGCTGCGCGTCGTCGAACGCGAGGCCGAGCCCGTTCTCGCCGATCAGCACCCCCAGCGCGAGGAACAGCAGGAGGCTGGGCAGCCCGAGCCGGGTGGCCGCGCGGGCGGCTCCGATGCTGGCCAGCACGACCAGACCGGCGGCCAGCAGGACCACGTACAGCTCGGCGAGCGTCATCCGGCGACAGCGCGGCCGGGCAACCGCGCGCTCCACCCAGCCAGCACGATCTCCTTCTCCCGCTCCTGCCGCCGTGACGGCCCCCAGCCTGCCCGATCGGATGCCGGCTGCTCATCGGGCACCGCACCCATCCCGAACGGGCCGCTACCCGCCGTGGGCCGGCGCGACGAACGCGCTCACCGCGGCGAAGTCGCCGACCGCGCCGGCGCTGACACCTCGGTCGGCGCGCTGCCGCGCAGGATCCGCCGGCCCGGATCGCGGCCACCGCCTCCGGGATGTCGGGCAGGTGGCGCGGCCGGCCAGCGCCCGAACGCGCCGATCGCGCTGGTGTCCAGGACGTCGTCGTCGGGCCGGCGCGGGACCTCGGTCACGGTTCCTCCCTCCCGCCCGCCGGTGGGCGCAGACGATCACACCGTGGGTCGGCACCGCGGCCCGGCGGAACGACCCGCGGACCCGACCGGGTCACAGCGGGCCGGGCCCGGACAATCGGACGGTGCTCCCCTCCGACGCGTCGTCCCGGCCGCCGGGCGCCCGGCACCGCCGGCTCGACCCTCCCCCGCCCGTCCGCCCCGGTGGACCCCCCGGCCACGGCCACGGGCACGGCCACGGACCCGCCGCCCCGGCCGGACGCCGGGTGCGGATCCTGCTGGCCGTGCTGCTGGTGCCGTTCGCCCTGGCCACCGTGGTCGGGCTGGTGCTGCTGCACCCGTTCGACCGGACCCCGGTCGACGACGCCACCTCCGGCCCGCGCGTCGACGGGCACATCACCGCGACCGTGGAGCGCCCGTGCGACGACGAGCCGGGGTCGATCGGCTGCCTGGCGCTGTCCGTGCGGCTCGACGAGGGTCCGCTGGCCGGGCAGACGATCGAGACGCTCATCACCGCGCCGCGCGGCGTCCCGCCGTTCGGCACCGGCGACGACGTCGTGCTGACCACCGCGGGCGGCCTGGACACCGACCCGGCCGCCTACCAGATCGTCGACCAGCAGCGCGACACCCCGCTCCTGCTGCTGGGCGCCATCTTCGCGGCCGCGGTGGTCGCGCTGGGCCGCTGGCGCGGGCTGGCCGCGCTGGCCGGGCTCGGGATGACCGGCGTGGTGCTGATCGGTTTCGTGCTGCCGGCCATCCTGGCCGGTCGCAACCCGCTCGTCGTCGCCGTGGTGGGATCCTTCGCGATCATGTTCAGCGCGCTGTACCTGACCCACGGGTTCTCCGCGCGGACCTCGACCGCGGTGCTGGGGACGCTGGGCAGCCTGCTGCTGATCGGCCTGCTCGGCATCACCTTCACCCAGCTCGCCCGGCTGACCGGGGCCGACGAGGACACCGCGAGCCTGGGCGCGACCCTGGGCACCGCGATCGACGGGCGCGGCCTGCTGCTGGCCGGGCTGGTGATCGGCGCCCTCGGCGCGCTGGACGACGTGACCGTCACCCAGACCACCGCGGTCTGGGAGCTGCGCGCCGCCGACCCCGACCTGCCCCCGGCGGCGCTGTTCGGGGCGGCCATGCGGATCGGCCGCGACCACGTCGCGTCCGCGGTGAACACCCTGGTGCTCGCCTACGCCGGTACCGCGCTGCCGCTGCTGCTGCTGTTCTCGGTGGCCGAGCGCGGCCTGGTGGACACGCTGACCACGCAGGTGATCGCGACCGAACTGGTCCGCACCCTGGTCGGCAGCATCGGCCTGGTGGTGTCGGTCCCGCTGACCACCGCACTGGCCGTGGTCGTGGCCGGCCGCGGCGAGCTGCGGCCGACCGGCTGAGCCGCCGGCCGCACCGCTAACCGGCCGCCGGCACCGCCTCGTCGCGTCCCCGGTCGTCCAGGACCAGCGCCGCGCGCCCCTCGACCGCGTAGCGGATGTGGGTGACGTGGGGCGAGGCGACGACCCGGGTCGGGGTGAGTTCGATGCCCTCCTTCGCCCCCAGGACGGGGTCGGGGTCCAACAGGCGCATCCCGTCGCCGAGGATCACCGGGACCACGTGCAGCTCCAGCTGGTCGAGCAGGCCCAGCCCGATGACCTGGCGGATCAGGGTGCCGCCGCCGGCGACCGCCACGTTCTTCCCGCCGGCGGCGGCGCGCGCCCGCTCGACGGCGGCGGCGACGCCGTCGGTGACGTAGGTGAAGCTGGTGCCGCCCTCCCGCACCAGCTCCGGCCGCGACCGGTGGGTGACGACGAAGACCGGCGCCCGGAACGGCGGGGTGTCCCCCCACGGGATCTCGCCGCCGTCGGCCATCCGCCGGCCCATGACGTAGGCACCGGCGGACTCGAAGGTCTCGGCGACCAGGTCGGATTCGACACTGCGCTCGCCGCCGGCGAAGCCCTGCCGCTGCCGCCACGCCTCCGCGTCGATCACCCAGCGGGTCACCCGGAAGAAGCCGGCTGCCTCCGCGCTGTCGAGCCAGCTCCCCGGGCCGGTGTGCGCGGGTCCGGCGTAGAAGCCGTCCAGCGAGACGGACATCTGGGCGGTCACGAGGGTCATGGGTGCTCCTCCACGAGGGCCGGGCACTCCCGGCCAACACTAAATAAGTTCCTTAAGTATTAGTCCGCGACGGAGGACCCGTCAAGCGGCCGGCGCGTCGCTTGACACGACCCGGGCCACGACCATGCTTAAGCACGTGCCTAAGCATCCGGAGCCGCTGGACCGGATGTTCCACGCGCTGGCCGACGGCAGCCGGCGGGCCATGGTCGAACGCCTGGCGCGGGGCCCCGCCTCGGTCAGCGAGCTGGCCCGCCCCTTCGCGATGTCGCTGCCCGCGGTGGTGCAGCACCTCGCCGTGCTGGAGTCGGCCGCGATCGTCCGGTCGGCGAAGGTCGGCCGGGTGCGCACCTACCAGCTGGCCACCGATGCCCTGACGCCCTGTGCGGACTGGATCGGCCGCCAGCGCCTGCCCGCCGAGCGCCGGCTCGACCGCCTCGGCGAGTTCCTCGACCGCGACACCGACCGCGATGCCGACCGCGACACCGACCGCGACACCACCCGGGAGCCCTGACGTGAACGACACCACCGAGCGCAGCCAGACCCACGCCACCTTCGTGATCGAGCGCACCTACCGCGCCCCGGTCGAGCGGGTCTGGCACGCCCTGTCCGACGACGACGCCCGCGACCAGTGGTTCGGCGGTGGACCGGCGTTCGCCGTCGAGGAGAAGTCGCACGACTTCCGGGTCGGCGGGGGCGGCACCGAGGACGGGCAGTGGCACGGCGGGCCCCGGTCGCGCTTCACCTCGACCTACACCGACATCGTCGAGCACCGGCGGATCGTGTTCACCTACGACATGTGGGTCGACGGGCGGCACCTGTCCACCTCGCTGACCACGATCGCGCTGGAGCCCGACGGCGCCGGCACCCGGCTCACCCACACCGAGCAGGGCGTGCACTTCGACGGCCTGGACAGCCCGGCCGGCCGGGAGGAGGGCACCCGGGGGATCCTCGACCAGCTCGGGGCCCACCTCGGCGGCTGACGGCGGGGTGGGCCGGGCTGCACGCTGCCGCCCCGGCGGTGGGCGTGGTTACCGTGGGCGCCGTGCACCTGGCGCTGGCCCTGGACGGCACCGGCCGACACCCGGCGTCCTGGCGGGAGCCCGGCGCCCGCACCGGTGCGCTCCTCACCGCCGGGTGCTGGGCCGACCTGGTGCTCGAGGCCGAGCGCGGCCTGCTCGACCTGGTGACGTCCCACCAGGTGCCGCCGCTGCTCGCGGGTGGCCGCCAGCGCCGCGCGCTGGGCCCCGAGCGGTCAGCCGCGCAGCCGCCCGAGCAGGGTCAGCAGGGTCGCCCGCACCGCCTCGATCTCGCCCGGCCCGGTCAGCGCGGCCCAGCGCTGCTCCACCTCCCGGCCGGCGGCGACGGCCACCGCGCGGACCGCCGCACCGCGCTCGGTGAGGAAGACCCGCCGTGCCCGCCGGTCGGTGGGGTCCGGCCGGCGCTGCACGTAGCCGGCGCGTTCGAGCTGGTCCACGGCCTCGGCCATGGACTGCTTGCGCATGGTCGCGAGCCGGGCCAGCTCGCTGACCGGGATGCCGTCCGGCGGCACGAACGGGAAGACGTTGGCGTGCGCGGCGCGGATGCCGTGCAGGCCGGCAGCGCGCAGGGCGGCGTCGACGTCCTCGCCCCAGTGCTGGTGCAGCAGCCGCAGCAGCAGGCCGAGCGCGGGCGGCAGCGGCGGGTCCGGCTCGGCGACCATATGGACAGGCACCTGTCTTTCTGGCATCGTCAGGGACCTGACCACTTTACCTCCGGAGGCCCCGATGCCCGTCGTCGACGTGCTCGACTCGACCATCTCCTACCTCGACCGCGGATCCGGCACCCCGGTCGTGTTCCTGCACGGCAACCCCACCTCATCGCACGTCTGGCGGAAGGTGCTGGCCCGGTTCGGCCGACCCGGCCGGGTGCTGGTGCCCGACCTGATCGGCATGGGCCGGTCCGGCAAGCCCGACATCGGCTACTCCTTCGACGACCACGCCCGCTACCTCGACGCCTGGTTCGACGCGCTCGGGCTGGACCGGGTGGTGCTGGTCGGGCACGACTGGGGCGGCGCGCTGGCCTTCGACCGGGCCGCCCGCCACCCCGACCGGGTGCTCGGGATCGCGTTCCTGGAGGCCGTCGTGGCCCCGATGTCCTGGGCGGAGTTCCCGCCGGCCGCGCACGAGCGGTTCACCGCCCTGCGGACCCCGGGCGTGGGCGAGGAGCTGGCGCTGGACCGCAACGTGTTCATCGAGGACGCGCTGACCCGCACGATGCTGACCCCGCTGAGCGCGGCGGACCACGACGTCTACCGCAGCCACTACCCGACCCGCGCGAGCCGCGCGCCCCTGCTGGCCTGGTCCCGGTCCATGCCGATCGGCGGGGAGCCGGCCGACGTGGTGGCCCGGGTGGAGGCTTACGACCGGTGGCTGGCGGCCAGCCCGGAGGTGCCCAAGCTGCTGCTCTCCTTCGGCGACCACCCGACCCTGATGATCGATCCGGCCCGGGTTGCGTGGTGCCGCGAGCACATCGCCGGGCTGGAGGTCGTGGACTGCGGCGCGGCCGCGCACAACGCCCCGGAGGACCGCCCGGACGAGATCGCCGTGGCCCTGCTCACCTGGGCCGGCCGGCACGGGCTGCTGGGCGCCGCGGGCCCCGGCGGGCCCGGGGAGGTCTACCGGCTGGACCGGTTCGCCGTGCCGGACGCGGCGCTCGCGCAGTTCCTGGACGGGGTCCACCGCACCCACCGCGACCTGGCCGGACTGCCGGGCTTCCGGTACGACCTGCTGCTGGAGGGCACCTCCGAGGCCGGGCGCACCCCGGTGGCGACCGTGGTCGCCTGGGCCGACCGGGCGGCCTACGACGCCGCTGTGGAGGTGATCGGGCGGTCCCAGCGGGCGGCCGGGGCCTCCCCGCAGCAGACCTTCGACCGGCTCGGTGTCGAGGCCGAGCTGGGCACCTACCTCCCCACCGCGCGCCCGGCTTGAGCGCGGCCGGGTCAGCGGTCACAGGAACCTGCGCAGGACCTTGATCTTGGCCGGGGTGTAGGGCGGGTACATCAGCGCCGGGTCCGGCCGGGTGGGCTTGGCCAGCACGGCCTTGCGGTGGCTGAACGCCTGGAAGCCCCACTCGCCGTGGTAGGCGCCGGTCCCGCTGGTGCCGACCCCGCCGAAGGGCAGCTGCGGCGCCATGCAGTGCAGCACCAGGTGGTTGATGACCACCCCGCCCGAGCTGGTCGCGGTCAGCACCCGCTCGTGGGCGTCGGCCGAGGCGCTGAACAGGTAGAGCGCCAGCGGCTTGGGCCGGGCGTTGACGAAGTCGATCGCGACGTCGAGCGAGTCGACGGTGAGCACCGGCAGCACCGGGCCGAAGATCTCCTCGCTCATCAGCGCCGAGTCCGGCGCCGGGTCCAGGACGATCGTCGGCTCGATGCCGGGCACCCGGGCGTCGGTGCCGCCGCCGAGCACCACCCGGCCACCGTGCCCGTCCAGGGCCGCGGCCAGCCGGTCGAACTGGCGGGAGTTCACCAGCGGCTGCACGGCCGGCTCGCCCTGCTGGAACCGGCGCACCGACTGCTCGATGCCGGCGATCAGCCGGTCCCGCACCGGCTCCTCGACCAGCACGTAGTCCGGGGCCAGGCAGGTCTGGCCGGAGTTGAGCAGCTTGGTCCAGGCGATCCGGCGGGCGGCGACCTCGACGTCGGCGTCCCTGGTGACGATCACCGGGGACTTGCCGCCCAGCTCCAGCACCACCGGGGTCAGGTGCTGCGCCGCGGCCGCCATCACCTTGCGGCCGATGTCCGGGCCGCCGGTGAAGAAGGCCAGGTCGAGGCCCTGGGCAAGGAGTTCCTGGGTGACCGCGGCGTCGCCGGGCAGCACCGCGACGGCGTCCTGGTCGACGTAGCGCGGGATCAGCCGGGCCAGCGCCGCGGCGGTCGCCGGGGCGTGCTCCGAGGGCTTGACGACCGCGGCGTTCCCGGCGGCGAACGCGGCGACCAGCGGGGCCAGGGTCAGGTAGACCGGGTAGTTCCACGGGCCGATGACCAGCACCACGCCGAGCGGCTCGTACCGGTAGGACGCCCGGCCCGGCCGCAGGGCCAGCGGCATCCCGGTGCGCCGCGGGCGCATCCAGCGCTTGAGGTGGCGGCGGGCGTAGCGGGCCTCGGCGATCGTCGAGGCGAAGTCGCC
>DASQMQ010000518.1:0-6077 GCA_035645455.1 Pseudonocardia sp. | reverse complement strand
AGATGAACTTCGTGTCGTGCTCGATGACCACGACCGAGATGCCGAGCCCGCGGATGTCCAGGATCAGCCGGCGCGTGGCCTCGGTCTCCTGGGCGTTCATGCCGGCGGTCGGCTCGTCGAGCAGCAGCACCGACGGATCGGTGGCGAGCGCCCGGGCGATCTCCAGCCGGCGCTGGTCGCCGTAGGGCAGGTTGCGGGCCAGCTCGTCGGAGAACCGGGTGAGCCCGACGAACTCCAGCAGCTCCGCGGTGCGCTCGGCGGCGGCCGCCTCGCTGCGCCGGAACCCCGGCCCGTGCAGCAACGAGGAGAGCGGGCTCTGCTTCATCCGGACGTGCCGGCCGACCAGGACGTTCTCCTGGGCGGTCATGCTCGGGAACAGCCGGATGTTCTGGAAGGTCCGGGCGATGCCCCGGGCGGTGACCTTGGCCGGGTCCTGCGGGAGCGCCTCGCCGCGCAGCGACACCCGGCCCGCGGTCGGCTCGTAGAGCCCGGTGAGGCAGTTGAAGAAGGTCGTCTTGCCGGCCCCGTTCGGACCGATCAGCCCGATGATCTCGCCCTCGGACAGGCCCATGGAGACCTCGGAGAGCGCGGTCAGCCCGCCGAAGCGCATGGTGACCTGCTCGGCCTGCAGGATCGGGGCGCCCTGCCCGGTCGGCCGGACCGCCGGGGCGGTGGCGGCGTGCTCGCTCACGGGTTCGCCGCCTTCGCTGCCGGGGGATCGGATCCCAGGACCGGTGGTGGATCGTCGTCCGGGGCCAGCTCCGCGCGGCGGTGCGAGTCGGGCACCAGGCCCTGCGGCCGGAACCGCATGATCAGCACCAGCGCGATGCCGAACAGCAGCAGCCGGTAGTCGGCGAACTCGCGCAGCTTCTCGGGCAGCACGAACAGGATCGACGCGCCGAGCACGGCGCCGGGGATCGTGCCCATGCCGCCCAGGATGACCGCGGCCAGCAGGGTCACCGACTCCAGGAACCGGAAGCTCTCGTAGGACACCGTCGCGGTCTTGTGGGCGAAGAACGCCCCGGCCACGCCGGCCAGCATGGCGCCGATCAGGAAGGCCAGGATCTTCACCGGGCCGGTCCGGATGCCCATCGAGCGGGCGGCGTCCTCGTCCTCCCGGATCGCGATCCAGGCCCGCCCGAGCCGGGAGTTCTTCAGGTTGCCGAACACCACCATCACCGCGGCGACGATCATCACGATCAGCGCGTAGTAGAGCGCGCCGGGGGGCAGCTCCAGCCCGCCGATGGCCAGCTCGTCGTTGAAGTCGGTGCCGAACAGCGACACCGGCGGGATGCCCGGGATGGCGTTGGAGCCGCCGGTCAGGCCGCCGATGTTGTTCTGCGCGCTGCGTACGAAGATCTCGCCGAAGGCGAGGGTGACGATGGCCAGGTAGTCCCCGCGGACCCGCAGCGTCGGCGAGCCGACGATCGCCCCGAAGATCCCGGCCACGATCGCGGCGATCACCATGACCAGCGGGAACGGCACGTTGATGTCGAACTGCGCGGCCGCCGCCCCGGACAGGTTGGCCGCCACGAACGCGCCGATGCCCAGGAACGCGACGTAACCCAGGTCGAGCAGACCGGCCAGGCCGACCACGATGTTGAGCCCGATCGCGGTGGCCGCGTAGACGCCGATGTTGGCCGCCACGGTCATCCAGTACTCGGTGCCGGCCTGGGTCAGCGGCAGCAGCAGCGCCGCCAGCAGCAGCACCACCGCGCTGTAGGCGCGGTGCCGCTCGGACATCCCGGTGACCCAGCCCAGCGCCCCGGCGGCGTGCAGCGCGGCGAGCAACCCGCCGACGGCGCCGAGGAAGGACAGGAACACCGCTCCCGAGTAGACGTTCGCCGCACTGCCCTGGCCACCGCTGGTGAGCACGGCGGCGACCAGGAGCAGCAGGAGCGCGTAGACGACGAGCAGGATGGCCCACTCGCCGGAGCGACCGAACTCGCGGCGCCAGACCGGGATCTCGCCGAGCCCGCCGGCCGTCCCGCCGACGATCAGCGCCACCCCGCCGACCAGGGCGAGGACCGCGCCGAACGCGACCGTGCCGCCGGCCGCGGTGATCGTGCCCAGGCCACCGCCCTCGGCGACCAGGTAGAGCCCGTTGGCCACGCTGATCGCCACCACACCCCACCCGATCGCGCGCAGGATCCGACCGCGGACCTGCAGCTTGACCAGCGCGAGCACGATCGCGGCGACGCCGAAGACCACCAGGTGCAGCCGGAATCCGGTGACCCCGAACGGGGCGGTGAAGAACTCCAGCGTGGCCTTCTCCGGGTACGCGCCCCGGTTGAGCACGAAGGTGGACCACGGCAGGTAGGCGCCGAGCACGGTGAGCACGCCGCCGACCACCCGCAGCGGGGTGGCGTAGGGCGCGAGCCGGTCCAGCCGCCCGCGCGGCTCGGTCGTCGCCGCGGCGGCCGGCGCGGTCTGGACGGCGGTCATGCCCGCACCCGCTCGGTCTCGCCGAAGAAGCCCTGCGGCCGGAACACCAGCACGCCGATCAGCACCACGAAGATCCAGACGTAGTCGTAGGCCGTGCCGCCCGGCAGGTACTGCCCGCCCAGCGCCTTGATCAGCCCGATGGTGATGCCACCGGCGACCGCGCCCTTGATGCTGCCGATCCCGCCCAGCACCGCCGCGGTGAACGCGAAGATGCCGTTCTGGAAGCCGATGTCGATGTTGATGAAGCCGAGGTCGGAGCCGTACAGCACGCCGGCCACCCCGGCCAGCGAGCCGCCCAGGACGAAGGTCAGCACGATGACCCGGTCCGGGTCGATCCCCATCAGCCGGGCCACGTCGCGGTCCTGGGAGGTGGCCCGCATGGCCCGCCCCATCCGGGAGTTGTTGACGAAGGCGTTGAGCGCCGCGGCCAGCGCCAGGGCCACCACGATGATCAGCAGGCCGGTCCAGCGCAGCGGGACCGTGCCGCCGGGCACCGGGATCTCCCAGGTGCCCTCGATGAACAGCTTGGGGAAGGGCAGCGCGGCGGTGGCGTTGGGGTAGAACACCCGCACCGCCTCCTGCAGCGCCACCGACACGCCGAGCGCGGTGATCAGCGGCGCGAGCCGGGGAGCGTTGCGCAGCGGGCGGTAGGCGAACCGCTCCATGGCCACCGCCACCGCCACCGACACGCCGGCCCCGGCGATCAGCAGCAGCGGCAGCGCGAGGTACCACTGCTGCTGGATGAAGGTGGGCAGCAGGTAGGTGAACATGGCCAGGCCGCCGTAGGCGCCGACCATGAAGACCTCGCCGTGCGCGAAGTTGATCAGTTGGATGATCCCGTAGACCATCGTGTAGCCCAGCGCGATCAGACCGATCAGCGAGCCGAGCACCAGACCGTTGACGATCTGGGAGAGCAGAGTGGACAACAAGGGTGGGGTCCCTCCGGCGTGCGCCGGGGGCGGGGTGTCCCCCCGCCCCCGGCGTGATCGAGCACTGTCGTGCGGTTGTTCCGGCTGAGTCCCGACGATCCCGTCGGGTCGTGCTCAGCCTTCGAAGGCGCCCGTGGAACCCTCGACCGGCACGAAGCCGTCGCCCTCCACGGTGTAGACGGTCAGCACCTTGTTGGTGGTGTCACCGAACTCGTCGAAGGAGACCGAGCCGCTGGCGCCCTCGAGCTCGGTGGCCTGGACCGCCTCGATGATGGCCGGCCGGGTGTTGTCCTCCGAGTAGTCGCCGTCACCGACCGCCTTCGCCACCGCCTCGATGAGCACGTTGGTGGAGTCGTAGGTCAGCGCGCCGTAGGCGCTGAACTCCTCGCTGTAGTTCTTCGCCTCGTAGTCCTTGATGAACTGCTGCGCACTGGGCAGCGACTCGGCCGGAGCACCGATGCTGGTCGCCAGGTCACCCGGGCGTCCGCCCAGGGCGACGAACTGGGCGTCCACGATCCCGTCGCCGCCCATCAGCGGCACGCTCAGCCCGGCCGCGGCCAGCTGCGCCGACATCGGTCCGGCCACCGGGTACTCGCCGCCGTAGTAGACCGCGTCCGGGTTCAGCGCCCGGATGCGGGTGATCACGCCGGAGAAGTCGGTGTCGCGCTCGCCGACCTTCTCCCGGGCGACGATGGTGGCGCCCTTGGCGGTGGCCCGCTGGGCGAACTGCTCGGCCAGGTTCGCGCCGTAGGTCTTGCCGTCGTCGATGACCGCGATGGACCGCTTGCCGCTGGTCTCGACCAGGTAGTCGGCTGCGTACGGCCCCTGCACCAGGTCGGTGGTGGCGAGCCGGAAGTAGCTGTCGAACGGCCGCGCCGGTGCCTCCGCGTAGTTCTCGCCCAGGGTCAGCGCCGGCCCGGTGTTGGCCGGCGAGATCTGCACGATGCCGCGCTGGTTGAGGATCGGCTGCACGGTCTGCGAGGTCGAGGAGTTCAGCGTCCCGATCACCCCGACCACGTTCGGGTCCGAGGCCAGCTTGGTGGCGGCCTGGCTGGCGACCTGCGGGGTGGCCTGGTCGTCCTCCGGCTGGAAGGCGAGGCTGTAGCCGGGGACCTTGCAGGCCTCGTTGGCCTGGTCCACGGCCAGCTGGGCCGAGTTCCGCATGCCGAGGCCGAGGGCGGAGAGCCCACCGGACAGCGGCGCGACCATGCCGATGATCAGGGTGCCCTTGCTGGTGTCGCAGCCCTCGGCCGCGGCGCCGCCCGCGCCGGCGCCCTCCTCGCGGTTCGTGCCGCACGCGGTCAGGCCGAGGGTGCCGGCCAGAATCGCGGCGGTGACGATGGTCCGCCTCCGAGTCATGTTCTTCCTTCCGTACTGCCGATGACCCGCCGCGGACTCGCACGCCGCCGGCGCACTCCCAGATGTCGGGAGCGTCGCGGACGTTAAGGGAACGACGCGTCGTCGTCACCAGTCAGCAGGGCTCCTTTACCGGACCGCAACCCTGGTGGCCGGTGACGGACCGGCACCGGCCGTTCGGCGATCGGTTCCCTGCCGGCCCCGGACCGTTCGGCACCGGACCGGGCCGCGCCGGGCCGTCCGAGCCGGTCAGGACGCCGGCGCGGCCAGCCCGTCGACGACCGCGGTGGCGACGGCCTTCATGGTGGTGCGCCGGTCCATCGCGGTGCGCTGGATCCAGCGGAACGCCTCCGGCTCGGTCATCTTCTGCCGGGTCATCAGCAGGCCCTTGGCCCGGTCGACGACCTTGCGGGTCTCCAGCCGGTCGGTCAGCGTGGCGACCTCGTCCTCCAGCGCCCGCTTCTCGGCGAACCGGGACACCGCCAGTTCGATGGCCGGCACCAGCTCGTGCCGGGCGAACGGCTTGACCAGGTACGCCATCGCGCCGGCGTCCCGCGCCTGCTCGATGAGGTCGCGCTGGCTGAACGCGGTGAGCATGACCACCGGGGCGATCCGCTCCTCGACGATCAGCGCCGCCGCCGCGATCCCGTCGACCTTGGGCATCTTGACGTCCATGATGACCAGGTCCGGGCGCAGCTCGCGAGCCAGCTCGACGGCCTGCTCGCCGTCGCCCGCCTCACCGGCGACGACGTAGCCCTCCTCGCTCAGCATCTCGGTCAGGTCGAGGCGGATGAGCGCCTCGTCCTCGACCACCAGCACGCGCAGCCCGGTGGCCGGTTCGGCCTCGGTCGCGCTGGTCACATCCTCGGACACCTGCTGGGTCACAGGGGACTCCTCACGACCGGGGGGTGGTACCGGAAGGATTCAGAATAGCGGGGGGCGCGGACCGGGAGCCGGGTGATCCCGACCGGACCGCTAGGCTCGCGCCCGATCCGCCCCCGTAGTCCAACTGGCAGAGACAGCGCTCTCAAACAGCGTCCAGTGTGGGTTCGAATCCCACCGGGGGCACCGACCGGCCGGACCTCGGCGTCCCCTTACGCTGTCCGGCGAGAGGTGGTCGATGGCTTCCCGCACTGGCGCCGGGTCCGCGCCGGTCCAGCGCACGCCGCTGAGCCGGGACCGGGTCCTGCGCGCGGCGGTCGACCTCGCCGACCGCGAGGGTCTCGAGGCGCTGACCATGCGCCAACTCGCCCAGGCGCTCGGCGTCGAGGCGATGTCGCTCTACCACCACGTCGCGAACAAGGCGGCCATCCTGGACGGGGCCATCGAGGTCGTCTTCGACGAGGT
>DASQMQ010000517.1:0-3354 GCA_035645455.1 Pseudonocardia sp. | reverse complement strand
CCCGGCCGCCCGGTAGGCCGGGTGCCGCCAGCCGCGCACGGTGGCCGGGGTGAGCTGCCCGGCGTCGACCAGCTCGGCGACCGCCGCCTGGCTGCGGGACGGCGCGAGGCGGTAGTAGTCGCGCAGGTCGGGCTCGGTGGCCACGCCCAGCGCCGATGCCGAGCGCAGGACCAGCGCCCGGGCCGCCACGTCGTCGTCGACCGGCGGCAGGGCCAGCACCTCGGGCGGCAGCACCCGCTCGGGCAGGTCGTAGAGCCGCTGGAAGTGCCGCCGGGTGCCCGTGGTGAGCCGGCCGAGCCCGAACAGGTACTCGCAGATCCGCTTGACGTCCGAGCGCTCCCACCAGGTCGCCCCGGGCGGTCGCGGCCGGGCCTGGCCGCCGAGGGCCAGCTCCAGCTCCCCCGCCCCCACCGGGCCCAGCTCCTTCACCGCGGCCAGCACGTCGTCGACCAGGCCCGGGTGCTGGTCGGCGAGCGCGCCGTAGTGCCGCCACCATCCCGGGCTCTTGGCCCGGCCGAGCAGCAGCGGCCAGTCGGCCACCGGCAGCAGGCTGGCCTCGTGCGCCCAGTACTCGACCAGCAGCCGGGGGCGCCGCGCGGAGTGCGCCCAGGCCGCGTCGTCGACCAGGGACCGCTGGTAGGGGCCGAGCCGGCTGAACAGCGGCATGTAGTGCGCGCGGACCGCGACGTTCACCGAGTCGAGCTGGAGCAGGCGGACGCGGTCGAGGGTGCGCAGCAGGTGGCGGCGGGTGGCCGGGCCGGACGGACGCGGGTCGGCGAAGCCCTGCGCGGCCAGCGCTGCGCGGCGGGCCACATCGGGGCTCATCGTCTCCGGACTCACCCCGGTGATGGTGCCAGCGCCCTCCGACGTTTCCGGGACGGGCGTTCGGCCAGGATCACCAGCACCACCGCCACCAGCACCACTCCGCCGCCGGCGAGCTGCAGCGCGGAGAACCGCTCCCCCACCACGAGCACCCCGAGCAGCACCGCGATCACCGGGTTGACGTAGGCGTAGGTGGCGACCGTGGACACCGGTAGGGCGGCCAGCGCGTAGGCGTAGGCGCTGAACGCTCCCAGGGACACCACCACCGCCATGTACGCCCAGGCCCACCACGCCGTCGGGGAGACGGTCGCCAGGTCGACGCGGTCGCCGGCGGACAGGCTGGCCACGGTCAGCACGGCCCCACCGGCCAGCATCTGCACCGCGGCCAGCGCGAACGGGTTGGCCGGTACCGGCAGCCGGGTGGTGGCGAACGTGCCCGACGCCCAGCCCAGCGCGGCCAGCACCACCAGCCACGGTCCCCACCACGCGCTGCCGACGGTCCCCCCGGAACCGGCCGACGGACCGGCGAGCAGCAGCAGCGCCAGCCCCGCCACCCCCACCGCCACGCCGCCGACGGTGGCCGCGCGGGGCCGGTCGCCGGTCAGCGCGCGCAGCACCACGATGTGCAGCGGCACCGAGGCGATCAGCAACGCGGCCAGCCCCGAGGCCACGTGCTGCTGGCCCAGCGTGACCAGCCCGTTGCCCCAGGCCGGCAGCAGGAGCCCGGACAGCGCGGCGGTACCCAGCTGGGCCCGGCTCATCGCGAACGCGCCACGTCCGGCGACGGCGAGCACCACCCCGGCCAGCAGGGCGCCCCCGACGAGGAACCGCGCGGCCCCGGCGAGCAGCGGCGGGACGTCGACGATGATCAGCCGGTTGGCCAGGTAGGTGGACCCCCACAGCAGGTAGACCACGCCCAGGGCGAGCCAGGCCACCGTCCCGGCCGGGCGGGGCTCCGCGTCGTTGTGCACGCCCAGACGTTGCCACGACGAACGACCCGGTGTCCCCCCCGGTTCGAGCGCGCCGACCGGACCCCACCAGCAGGTGCCGCCGTCTCGGACCCGGTAGCCCAACCCTCCCTGCCGTCCCTCCCACCGGCCCGCCCGGATGGGGGCGGGGAGGTGGGCCGGGGGCCGGGCGAGCGGGGCCGATCAGGAGTCGGGGCGGCCGGCGGTCGGGAGGTCCTTCATCATGTCGTCGAAGTCGGCGTTGCGGCCGGTCCACCGCGGGGCGGTGTAGGTGACCGGCAGACCGTCCGGGTCGGTGACCGTGACGTCCGTGGTGTTCCACGCAGTGTCGGCCGGGCCCACCACGGCGGCGCCGGCGGCGCGGGCCCGCTCGGCCAGCCCGGCCAGGGATCCCGGCTCGGCGGCGACGGCGACCCCGAGGCCGGTCCCGGCGCGGACCTCGCCGCGGGCCGGGACGATGAGGATGTCCTGGTGGCGCCAGCGGCGCAGGTGCACCAGGACGGGCGTGCCGTCCGGGCCGGGGATGGCGGCGAGCTCGATGAAGTCCAGCGCCTCGGTGTAGAAGCGGCGGCTGCGCTCGAGATCGGCCACCTCGGCCCGGACGAACATCGGCATCGGGTAGACGGTGGTGTCGATCACGGGCTCGATCGAGGGAACGGGTGTTGCGGTCATGGTGTCGACCGTGCCGGTTGACCCAGCGTCAACCGCAACCCCGGGGCCGGGGCGCGCTCACCGGACCGGTGGGGTATCCATGCGCCATGGCCATCGCCGCGGTGAGACCGGCCGCCGCTCCCGACGTCGACGAGATCGTCCGCATCCAGGCGGTCACCTGGGAAGCGGCCTACGCCGAGCTGGTCCCGCCGGCTGCGTTGGCCCGACTGCGCTCGCCGGTCGCCCGGCAGGCGTGGACGGCGGCGGTGCAGGCCGGGCCGGGACACCACGTGTTCCTCGCGACCGAGGGCGAGTGGACGGTCGGGTTCTGCGCGGCGTCCTTCGCCCGGCACCCGGACGACGCCCGCCCGCCCGCGCTCCCGGACGAGGAGAGCGCGGCCCCCGAGCCCTCCGCCCAGCCCCCGGAGGACCTCCGCTCCGCCGTGCCGGCCCCGGACGGCGGGCCCGCGGGTCCACGGCCCTCGGCCACGATCCCCGACCGGTCCGTACAGCCGCCGGGCGGCAGTACGGACGGCGCGGACGGCGCGGAACCGCCCACCATCGGTGCCGAGCGGTGGGCCGAGATCGGCGCGCTGCTGGTGGAACCGCGGTGGGGACGGCGCGGGCACGGCGGCCGCCTGCTGGCGACCGCCGCGCACGCCCTGCGCAATGCCGGCGCGCTGTACGGGCTGGCGTGGGTGCCGGAGGCGGACGCGGCGTCGCGGCGGTTCTACGAGCGGGTCGGCTGGGAGCTCGACGGCACCGTGCGGGTGCTGGACACCGGCGACGGCGAGCTGCGCGAGATCCGTCTCACCGGCTCCCTCGACCTCACCCTCGACCCCTGAGCTCCCTCATCCCGCCGCGCAGCACGCGGACGCCCTGCGGGAGCCGAGGGGTCAGTCCAGGCCGAGGA
>DASQMQ010000516.1:0-3249 GCA_035645455.1 Pseudonocardia sp. | reverse complement strand
GGGCCGGGCCCACCGCGGCTCGTCGACGTGGGCGGGCTCGACCGGGCCGCGCCAGCGCGGCAGCCGCAGTCGGCCCTCCGCGGTGAACCCGGTGAACTCGACCAGCCCGACCAGCCGCGGCCGGACCCAGATCGCGTGCCGGGCGTGCCCGGGCGGCACCCCGGTCCCGTCCGGCGCGGTGAACGGCGGCCCGGGGCGGCGCAGGGTGCGCAGCGCGGCGACCCGGCGGCGCTCCTCCCCCGCCACCCCGACCCGGCCCACGTAGCGCAGCCCACCGTCCTCGGGCACGCCGAGCAGCAGGCTGGCGATGGTGTGCGGGTCCTGCGGATCGGTCGGTGTCCACCCGCCGACCACCACCTGGCGGACCCGCGGCACCGGGACCTTCAGCCACAGCGGGGACCGCCCGCCCGGCTTGTACCGCGACCCCAGGTGGCGGGCGTGCAGCGCGTCGACGCCCTTCGCGTCGGCGATCCGCAGCATCCCGGCCAGCTCGGAGACCGGCATCGGCGAGGTCGTCCACACCGGGGCCGCGTCGAAGCCCAGCCCCTCCAGCAGCCCGCGGCGGTCGCGGTAGGCCAGCTCGACGGTGCTGTGCCCGTCCAGCCAGAGCAGGTCGGCGACCTGCAGGTCGACCGGGACGTCCCGGATGTGCTGCTCGGACGGGCGGAACCGGGCGCTGCGCCGGGCGAGCAGCCGGGCCCGCGGGGCGTGCTCCTCGCCGCGGGCGACCAGCGTCGCGTCGAGCACCATGCCGCCGCGCGGCGCGCGGGCCTCCAGCGGCGCGGCCAGCTCCGGGTAGGCCGCGGTCATCGAGACGCCGTTGGCGCTGAGCAGCCGGGTGCGCCGGCCGGGCTCGACGTAGGCCAGGCAGCGGTGCCCGGTCCAGGCCAGCTCCACCACCCAGTCCGGTCCGGTGGGCGGCTGGCCGGATCCGGTCGAGGGCTGCATCGGGGCGATGAGCTCGGGCGGGCCGGTCCGCTCGACCCGCGCCCGGTGCCCGCTCACGGCGCTCACGGTAGTCGTCCGCCCGGTCACCGGCTCGGCCCAGCCACACCGGCCCCGTGCCTGCGCGGGTCGGGTGCGGTGCGGCACGATCGTCGCATCATGACCCTCACCGATCGCCTGCCCCCCGGAACCGACGACCCCGACGCCCTGGTCGAGGCGTTCACCGACTGGGCGTTCGAGGAGCAGGGACTGTCGCTGTACCCGGCCCAGGAAGAGGCCGTGCTGGAGCTGGTGACCGGCGCGAACGTGATCCTGTCCACGCCGACCGGGTCGGGCAAGTCGCTGGTCGCGGTGGGCGCGCACGCGGCCGCGCTGGCCGCCGGCAAGCGCACCTTCTACACCGCCCCGATCAAGGCGCTGGTCAGCGAGAAGTTCTTCGCGCTGATCGAGGTGTTCGGCGCGGACAAGGTCGGCATGCTCACCGGCGACGCCGCGGTCAACGACACCGCGCCGATCATCTGCTGCACCGCGGAGATCCTGGCCAACATCGCGCTGCGCTCCGGGGCGGCCGCCGACGTGGGCAGCGTGGTGATGGACGAGTTCCACTTCTACGCCGACCCGGACCGCGGCTGGGCCTGGCAGGTCCCGCTGATCGAGCTGTCGCAGGCGCAGTTCCTGCTGATGAGCGCCACCCTCGGGGACGTGTCGTTCTTCCGCGACGACCTCACCCGGCGCACCGGCCGGGACACCGCGGTGATCACCTCGGTGGAGCGGCCGGTGCCGCTGCTGTTCCAGTACGTGCTCACCCCGCTGCACGAGACCATCGCCGAGCTGCTGCAGACCGCCCAGGCCCCGGTCTACGTCGTGCACTTCACCCAGCAGGCCGCCGTCGAGCGGGCGCAGGCGCTGATGAGCGTCAACGTCACCAGCAAGGACGACAAGCAGGCCATCGCCGAGCTGATCGGCAAGTTCCGGTTCACCGCCGGGTTCGGGCGGACGCTGAGCCGGCTGGTCCGGCACGGCATCGGCGTGCACCACGCCGGGATGCTGCCCCGCTACCGGCGGCTGGTGGAGACCCTGGCCCAGGCCGGGCTGCTGCGGGTGATCTGCGGCACCGACACCCTCGGGGTCGGGATCAACGTGCCGATCCGCACGGTGCTGTTCACCGCGCTGAGCAAGTACGACGGCCAGCGCACCCGCCCGCTCAAGGCGCGCGAGTTCCACCAGATCGCCGGGCGGGCCGGGCGCGCCGGCTACGACACCGTCGGCACCGTCGTCGCCGAGGCGCCCGACCACGAGGTGGAGAACGCCCGGCTGCTGGCCCGCGCGGGCGACGACGTCAAGAAGCGCAAGCGGATCGTGCGCAAGCAGCCGCCGGAGGGCTTCGTCGGCTGGTCCCAGACCAGCTTCGAGCGCCTGCAGAACGCCCAGCCCGAGCCGTTGACCAGCCACTTCGTCGTCACCCACGCGATGCTGCTGAACGTCATCGCCCGTCCCGGCGACGCCTTCGCCGCCATGCGGCACCTGCTGGAGGACAACCACGAGCCGCGCAACCGCCAGCGCAAGCACATCCTGCGGGCGATCGCGATCTACCGGGCGCTGCGCACCGCCGGGATCGTCGAGCAGCTCGACCAGCCCGACGCCGAGGGCCGGCGGGTGCGGCTGGTCGGGGACCTGCAGCTGGACTTCGCGCTGAACCAGCCGCTGTCGCCGTTCGCGCTGGCCGCGTTCGAGCTGCTGGACCGGGAGTCGCCGACCTACCCGATGGACGTGCTGTCGGTCGTCGAGGCCACCCTCGACGACCCCCGCCAGGTGCTGCACGCCCAGCAGAACCGGGCCCGCGGCGAGGCGGTGGCGAAGATGAAGGCCGAGGGCATCGAGTACGAGCAGCGGATGGTGCTGCTGGAGGACGTGAGCTACCCCAAGCCGCTCGACGAGCTGCTCACCGGCGCCCTGGAGACCTACCGGCGCGGCGCGCCCTGGGTGGCCGACGCCCGGCTCTCGCCCAAGTCGGTGGCCCGGGACATGTTCGAGAGGTCGATGACCTTCGTCGAGTACGTCGGGCACTACCAGCTGGCCCGCTCCGAGGGCCTGGTGCTGCGCTACCTGGCCGACGCCTACCGCGCGCTGCGCCAGACCGTGCCCGACGAGGCCAAGACCGAGGAGCTGATCGACGTCGTCGAGTGGCTCGGCGAGCTGGTCCGCCAGGTCGACTCCAGCCTGCTCGACGAGTGGGAGGCGCTCGCCGCCGGCGCCGGGACCGGCGAGGAGCCGGTCCCGCCCACCCGCGACCTGCTCGACGCC
>DASQMQ010000515.1:0-6282 GCA_035645455.1 Pseudonocardia sp. | reverse complement strand
GCCGCGGTCCGGGGGCGGGTCGCCCGCGCCCCGCCAGGCCCGGCGCCAGGCCGCCCGGTCGATCACCTCGGTGCACGGCCGGCCCGGGGTCAGGTCGATCAGCCCGGTCGGCGCGGACCGCGGCGCGGACGGTGCCGGTCCCGGGCCCACCGCGCGACCCGGTACGTCGACGACGAAGGTTCCCGACCCCTGCCGTCCCTGCACCCACCCCTCGGCCAGCAGCTGCTCGTACGCGGCCGCGGTGACCGTGCGGCTCACCCCGAGCGCGACGGCGAGCGCCCGGGTGGACGGCAACCGGTCGCCGGCGCGCAGTGCGCCGCCGACGGTCGCCGCCCGCAGGCCCTCGGCCAGCTGGACGGCCAGCGGGCGGGGCCCCGCCCGGTCCAGGGCCAGCGGCGGCAACTCCACGAGTGGCCCTCCGGAATCGTCGGGAAGTGGCACTCCCAGGATGCCACTGCACCGGTCAGGCTGGACCGGTGACCGCGACGATCCCGCCGACCGCCCTGTCCAGCACCGCCCGCAGCACCCCCACCCGCAAGCCGGACCGGTTCCGCACCGACCGCACCGACCTGTACGCGGTGCTCGACGCCGGGATGATCTGCCACTTCGGCCTGGTCCGCGACGGCGCGCCGGTGGTGCTGCCCACCGGCTACGGCCGCATCGGCGACACGCTCTACCTGCACGGCTCGACCGGGGCGGGCTGGCTGCGATCGATCGACGGGGCCCCGGTCTGCGTCTCGGTGACCCACCTGGACGGCATCGTCTACGCCCGCTCGCTCATGAACCACTCGATGAACTACCGCAGTGCGGTGGTGCACGCGGACGCGCGCCTGGTCACCGACCCCGACGAGCGCTGGGACGCGCTGCGCGCGATCACCGAGCAGCTCGCGCCCGGCTCGTGGGACCACGCCCGCCGGCCCACCGCCAAGGAGCTGGCGGCGACCGGGGTGTTCGCCGTCGACCTCACCGAGGCCGCGGTGAAGATCCGCACCGGGCCGCCCGGCGACGACGAGGAGGACGTCGCCGCCGGCGGTCGCTGGGCGGGGGTGCTGCCGGTGCGCACGGTGTTCGGCGCGGCCGACCCGGCGCCCGACCTGCCGGCCGGCACCGCGACACCCGGTCACGTCACGGCCCGCAGCTGATCCGGCGCGCGGTGTCCCCGACCCGGTGGAGGGGGCGGGGACCGCCGTGGGGCGCCGCGTAATCTCGGCCCGCGTGGAGCTCCCCGACCCGCGCTACCCCGACGCCGAGCGCCTCGACCTCGTCGAGGAGCTGCACGGTCACCGGGTCGCCGACCCCTACCGCTGGCTGGAGGACCCGGACTTCCCCGCCACCAGGGCCTGGTCCGCCGCCCAGGACGCGCTGGCCCGCGAGCACCTCGACGCGCTCGACGGCCGCGAGGAGCTGGCCGCGACCCTGCACGAGCTGCTGTCGGCCGGGTCGGTGTCGGCGCCGCTGTGGCGGGCCGGACGGGCGTTCGCCAGCCGCCGCGAGCCCGGCCAGGAGCACGCGGTCCTGCACGTCCGCGAGCCCGACGGCACCGAGCGGGTCCTGCTCGACCCGGCGGCGATCGATCCACGGGGCCTCACCACGCTCGACTCCTGGGTTCCCGACCTGGAGGGCCGCCGGCTGGCCTACTGGCTGTCCAGCGGCGGCGACGAGCACTCGGTGCTGCACGTGCTGGACGTGGCGACCGGCGAGGACGTCGAACCGCCGATCGACCGCTGCCGCTACTCCAGCCTGACCTGGCTGCCCGGCGGCGAGGAGTTCTTCTTCGTCCGGATGGTCCGCCCGGAGCAGGCCGAACCCGGCCGGCAGGCGTTCCACCGGCGGATCTGGCGGCACCGGATCGGCACCGACCCGGACACCGACGAGCTGGTCGACGGCCCGGGCCTCTACGCCGACCACAACTACTACTCGGTCCGCGCCTCCCGCGACGGCGAGTGGCTGGTGGTCACCGGGAACGTCGGCACCGCCCGCCGGGACAGCGTCTGGATCGCCCGGATCGGCCCCGGCGCCGCAGCGCTGCCCACATCGTCGCCCACGGCGTCGCCCACGGTGCTGACCCCGGTGCTGACCCAGGACGACGACGTCCAGTGCAACGCCTGGGTCGAGCGCGACGGCCGGCTGCACCTGCACACCACCGACGGGGCGCCGCGCTGGCGGCTGGCCGTGACCGATCCCACCACGCCCGGTCGCGAGCACTGGCGGGAGCTGGTCGCCGAGGACCCGGGCTCGGTGCTGCAGGCGGTGCGCCGGCTGGAGACCGCCGACGGCGACGGGGCCCTGCTAGCGCTGGCCCGCGCCCGGCACGCGGTGGCCGAGGTGGACCTGGTCCGCGCCGCCGACGGCAGCCCGCGCGGCACCGTCCCGTTGCCCGGCACCGGGTCGCTCACCGGGTTCAGCGTGGCCGACCGGGACACCCCCGACCGCGCCGGGCAGCTGTGGCTGGGCTGGACCGACCTGGTCACCGCCCCGCAGGTGCACCGGTTCGACCTGGTCACCGGGCAGACGGTGCTGGAGAGCGCCGCCCCGGGCGCGGTCACCGTGCCGCCGGTGCGCACCGAGCAGCGCAGCTTCACCTCCGCCGACGGCACCACCGTGCGGATGTTCGTGGTCACCCCGCCCGGCCCGGTCACCGTCCGCCCCACCCTGGTCACCGGCTACGGCGGGTTCGCCATCAGCCGCGAGCCCGCCTACACCGCGTCCGCGCTGGCCTGGGTGGCCGCCGGCGGCAGCTACGCGCTGGTGTCGCTGCGCGGCGGCGGCGAGGAGGGCGAGCGGTGGCACCTGGCCGGCAACCGCGCCCACAAGCAGAACGTGTTCGACGACCTGCACGCGGCGGCCGGGGCGCTGATCGACAGCGGCGACACCACCGCCGACCGGCTGGCGATCATGGGCGGGTCCAACGGCGGGCTGCTGGTCGGCGCCGCGCTCACCCAGCGCCCCGCGCTGTACCGGGCGGTGGTGTGCTCGGCGCCGCTGCTGGACATGGTCCGCTACGAGCAGTTCTCGCTGGGCCGCACCTGGAACGACGAGTACGGCAGCGCGGACGACCCGACCGAGCTGGCCTGGTTGCTGTCCTACTCGCCCTACCACCACGTCGAGCCCGGCACCGAGTACCCGGCGGTGCTGTTCACCGTGTTCGACTCCGACACCCGGGTCGACCCGCTGCACGCCCGCAAGATGTGCGCGGCGCTGCAGCACGCCACCACCGGCGACCCGGCCCTGCGGCCGGTGCTGCTGCGCCGGGAGACCGACGTCGGGCACGGTGCCCGGTCGGTGTCGCGGACCGTCGCGCTCGCCGTCGACCAACTGGCCTTCCTGGCCACCCACACCGGATTGGAACTGTCGTGACCATCATCGACGACGGCGGCGACGGGCTGCCGCCACCCGACGCCGCCGTGATGGACGCCGTGCTGCCGGTCCGCCCCGACTGCGCCGACGACGTCGGCACCTGGTGCGCCCGGTTCTACTCGTGGACCAACAACGACTTCCTGGCCCGGTCGGCCGACGCGATCGTCGCGGCCAGCACCTCGATCGCGCTGATCCTGGTGCTGGCGCTGGTGGCCCGGTTCCTCATCCACCGGGCGATCCACCGCGTCGTCGACGGCGCGACCAGTTCCCGGGTGTCGCGGCTGCTCGGCCGCGCCCCGCTGGTGCGCACCGCGGCCGGCACCCCGCCGGCCTCGCAGCGCCGCGCCCAGCGCGCCCGCACCATCGGCTCGGTGCTGCGCTCGCTCAGCTCGGCGGTCGTCGGCCTGGTCGCGGTGGTCATGATCCTGGCCGAGTTCGGGGTCGCGCTGGCCCCGATCCTGGCCTCGGCCGGCATCGTCGGGGTCGCGGTGGGCTTCGGCGCGCAGAACCTGGTGCGCGACTTCCTGTCCGGCATGTTCATGCTGCTGGAGGACCAGTACGGGGTCGGCGACATCGTCGACCTGGGTGAGGCCGGCGGCGTCGTCGAGGCGGTCGGGCTGCGCATCACCACGCTGCGCGACGTCAACGGGACGGTCTGGTACGTCCGCAACGGCGAGATCCTGCGGGTCGGCAACAAGAGCCAGGGCTTCGCGGTCGCGGTGGTCGACATCCCGGTCGCGCACAGCGCCGACGTCACCACAGCGACCGACCTGCTCGGCCGGGTGGCCGCCGAACGGGTCGCCGCGGCCGACATCGCCGAGGACGTCCTGGAGCCCCCGGAGGTGCTCGGCATCGAGCGGGTCGGCCCGGAGGGGGTCACGCTGCGGCTCACCGTGCGGGTCAACCCCGGTCGCCAGTTCGCCGTGCAGCGCGCCCTCAACGGGGCCATCACCGACGCCTTCGACGACAACGGGGTGCCCCGGCCGGGGATCATCCCGATGACCACCCCGCCGTCGGGCGGGGCGGTGAAGGCCTGATGCCCGCCCGCGCACCCGGCCCGGCCCGGCAGGGATGATGGGGACGTGAGCGAACCCCAGAACTTCTACGCCGAGGTGGGCGGGGCACCGGTCTTCGAGAAGCTGGTGGCCCGCTTCTACCAGGAGGTGGCCGAGGACGAGGTGCTGCGCCCGCTGTACCCCGAGGAGGACCTCGGGCCGGCCGAGGTGCGGCTGCGGATGTTCCTCGAGCAGTACTGGGGGGGCCCGCGCACCTACTCCGACCAGCGCGGACACCCCCGGCTGCGGATGCGGCACGTGTCGTTCAAGGTCGGCCCGATCGAGCGCGACGCCTGGTTGCGCTGCATGCGCATCGCGGTGGACGAGGCCGACCTGGACGAGGCGCACCGCCAGCAGCTGTGGCAGTACCTGCAGTACGCCGCGCAGAGCATGCTGAACAGCGACTTCTGAGCAGCGGCTGCGGCCGCGGCCGGACCGGGGCGGCCGAACGGTGGCGTGATTGACCGCCATCGGCCCTCGGACTTCGGGCCGAGAGTTTGACAGGATCACCCCCGTGCAGTGGTGGCGCGACGCCGTCGTCTACCAGATCTACGTCCGGTCGTTCACCGACTCGGACGGCGATGGCGTCGGCGACCTGGAGGGCATCCGGTCCCGGCTGGGCTACCTGGAACTGCTCGGCGTGGACGCGCTGTGGCTCACCCCGTTCTCCCCCTCGCCGGCGACCGGCCGCGGCCACGACGCGTCCGATCCACGGGCGGTCCCACCGGCGTTCGGCGACCTGGAGACCTTCGACGACCTGGTCGAGGACGTGCAGGAGCACAACATGCGGGTGACCGTCGACCTGGTCCCCAACCACACCTCCGACCAGCACGAGTGGTTCCAGGCCGCGCTGAGCTCGGCACCCGGGAGCCCGGAACGGGCCCGCTACCACTTCCGTCCGGGCCGCGGCCCGGACGGCGCCGAGCCGCCGAACGGGTGGCGCGCGGTGGACGGCGGCCCGGGCTGGAGCCGGGCGCCGAACCCGGCCGGTACCGGGCAGGCCGAGTGGTACCTGCACCTGTTCGGCCCCGAGCAGCCCGACCTGAACTGGTCCAACCCGGAGGTGTGGGCCGACCTGGAGAAGACCCTGCGGTTCTGGATGGACCGCGAGGTCGACGGCTTCCGCATCGATGTCGCGCACGGGATGGCCAAGCCCGACGGCCTGCCCGACGACCTGCCTGACGACCTGCCCGACGGCGGCGACGGGCCCGCGGATGTGCGGTTCGACGACGACGGGGTGCACGAGGTGCACCGCATGATCCGCTCGGTGGTCGACCAGTACCCGGGGCGGATGACCGTCGGCGAACTCCGGGTCCCCGACGACCGGCGGTTCGCCCGCTACCTGCGCTCCGACGAGCTGCACCTGGGCTTCGACTTCCGCCTCGCCCGCGCGGGGTTCGACGCCGCCGAGGTCCGCGAGGCCATCGAGCAGACCCTGGCCGCCGTGGCCGGCGTGCCCGCGCCGGCCACCTGGACGCTGTCCAACCACGACATGAGCCGCCCGGCGACCCGCTACGGCGGGGGTGCGATCGGTCGGAAGCGGGCCCGGGCCATGACCCTGGTCGAGCTGGCCCTGCCCGGGGTGGTCTTCCTCTACAACGGCGAGGAGCTGGGCCTGCCCGACGCCGAGCTCCCCGAGGTCGACGGCCAGGACCCGGCCCAGCGCGCCCGGGACGCGTGCCGGGTGCCGCTGCCCTGGGAGGGCGGGCCGCCGGGGTACGGCTTCACCGGGGGCGAGCCGTGGCTGCCGATGCCCCGCGAGTACGGCCTGATCACCGTGGCCGAGCAGCTGGAGGACACCGCCTCCATGCTCTCGCTGGTGCGGCACGCGGTGGAGCTGCGCAAGACCCACCCCGGCTTCACCGCCGGC
>DASQMQ010000514.1:0-11360 GCA_035645455.1 Pseudonocardia sp. | reverse complement strand
AGACCGGGTTCCGGCGTTCCGCACGGTCTCCCACCAGCCCCCACCCCCGTCGGGAACGACGTCGTGGTGATCGACAAGTCCGGTCTGATCACGACACCGTCGGGCGCGGGGTCGTCAGGACGCAGTCGCCGCACACGCCGGCGCCGGGGACCCGGTGGAACAGGCAGCAGTTGCGCCGGCGGAACGTCCAGTGCCGGTCCGGGTCCTGCGGGGGGAGCCGCTCCCCCGTGCCGGCCAGCGGGCCGGTGTCCAGCAGCCGGGTGGCGATCGCCGCCGCCCGACCGGCCGCGGCGGGGCGCTGGGAGACGACCATCCGCTTCGCCCCGGCGACCACCGAGGCGACGTTGCCCCACAGCACCCGCGGCGACACCGGCACCACCGACCGCACCGCCGCGACCAGAGCGGGCAGGTGCTCGGCGTAGCCGGCGGCGAGGGCGTCGGCCGCGGAGCGCGCGTCCGGGTGCGGCGTCCCGCGCGGATCCGGGGCCCACAGCGGCAGCGGCCCGCCGCGCACGTCCTGCCAGTGCAGGATGGCCGGGCCCAGTGCGGGCACCGTGGCGTGCAGCACGGCGGCGGCGTAGGCGGGGGACACCACCACCGCGGCGATCCCCTGGAACGCGATCGACGCGGCCACCCGCAGCGGCACCGCCGGGTCCCCGCCGAGCGCGCCGCGGACGTAGCCGATCCGCTCGCGCAGGGCCGGTCCGTCGACCTCCAGATCGGCCAGCGGACGCGGCGGCGGGCCGTCGGGGACCTCGGCGTGGGTGCGCACGGTGAAGAAGGGCCCCAGTTCCGCCACGTCGGCGAGTGCTCCGGACACCTCCACCCGGGCGAGTGTGCCCCGGCGGGGTGGGCGTGGGCGCGGTCGTACTCGTCACTGGTCCCGTCACTGGCGAATCGCCGTCCCCACATGCGACATTGGGCGCGCGAACTGACGCACCCACCGCCGCGTGCGCTCGAGAACAGGCAAGACCGCGACCGGCCCGTACAACGGTGCCCGGTCGTTCCGCGTCGGCGCCCCTGCCCACCACCGGGGGTGTCGGCGCCGCTGCATGACCTGGTCAGGGCACGACCGGGCGTCTTCGCGTGCCCACTTCCCGCACCACTGATCACGTCGTCCCGATGCTGTGTGTCGGGGGGCACCGAGACGACAGGAGGCACTGTTGGCTGCCAACCCAGCGGTTACCTCGGGGGGCTTGTACGCCCCCGACCACGAGCACGACGCCTGTGGCGTGGCCATGGTCGCCGACCTGGCCGGTCGCCGCGACCACGGCATCGTGGTCCGGGCACTGACCGCGCTGCTGCGCCTGGAGCACCGCGGGGCCCGCGGCAGCGAGCCCGACACCGGCGACGGCGCCGGCATCCTGATCCAGATCCCGGACGAGTTCTTCCGGGCCGTGGTGGACTTCGAGCTGCCCGAGGCGGGCGCCTACGCCGCCGGCACCGCGTTCCTGCCGACCGACGCCGCCGACGCGGACGCCGCCGTCGCCGAGATCGACCGGCTGGCCGCCGAGGAGGGCCTGCGCGTGCTGGGCTGGCGCGAGCTGCCGACCGCACCGCAGCAGGCCGGCCTGGGACCGACGGCGCTGGCCGCGATGCCCGCGTTCCGCCAGCTGTTCGTGGCCGGCGCCGCCGGCGAGACGGGTCTCGACCTGGAGCGGCGCACGTTCTGCCTGCGCAAGCGCGCCGAGCACGCCCGCGGCACCTACTTCCCCAGCCTGTCCCCGCGGACGATCGTCTACAAGGGGATGCTCACCGAGCCGCAGGTCGAGGCGTTCTACCCGGACCTGTCCGACGAGCGGGTGCGGACCGCGCTGGCCGTGGTGCACTCCCGGTTCTCCACCAACACCTTCCCGGCCTGGCCGCTGGCCCACCCCTACCGGTACGTGGCGCACAACGGGGAGATCAACACCCTGCGCGGCAACCGGAACTGGATGGCCGCCCGCGAGGCGCTGCTCGAGTCCGACATCATCCCCGGCGACCTGGGCCGGCTGAGCCCGGTCGTCACCCCGGACGCGAGCGACTCGGCGACCTTCGACGAGGTGCTGGAGCTGCTGCACCTGGGCGGGCGCAGCCTGCCGCACGCGGTGCTGATGATGATCCCGGAGGCGTGGGAGAACCACGCCGAGATGGACCCGGCCCGCCGCGCGTTCTACGAGTTCCACGCCGCGTTGATGGAGCCGTGGGACGGCCCGGCGCTGGTCACCTTCACCGACGGCACCGTCGTGGGCGCGGTGCTGGACCGCAACGGCCTGCGCCCGGCCCGCTACTGGGTCACCGACGACGGGCTGGTCGTGCTGGCCTCCGAGGTCGGCGTGCTGGACGTCGAGCCGGGCTCGGTGGTGCGCAAGGGCCGCCTCGAGCCGGGCCGGATGTTCCTGGTGGACACCGCGGCCGGCCGCATGATCGACGACGCCGAGATCAAGGGCTCGCTGGCCGCGGAGCACCCGTACGCCGACTGGGTGCACGCCGGGGTGATCCACCTCGACGACCTGCCGGCCCGCGAGCGGGAGGTGCCCAGCCACGCCCTGCTGACCCGGCGCCAGCAGGCCTTCGGGTTCACCGAGGAGGAGCTGGCCGTGCTGCTCAAGCCGATGGCGGTGAGCGGGGCCGAGCCGGTCGGCTCGATGGGCAACGACGCCCCGATCGCCGCGGTGTCCGAGCGCCCGCGGCAGCTGTTCGACTACTTCATCCAGCTGTTCGCCCAGGTCACCAACCCGCCGCTGGACGCGATCCGGGAGGAGCTGGTCACCTCCCTGCAGAGCCGGCTGGGCCCGGAGCAGAACCTGCTCGGCGCCGGCCCGGCCAGCTGCCGCACGATCGTGGTGCCGTTCCCGGTGCTGGGCAACGACGACCTGGCCCGGATCGCGCACATCAACGACGACGGCGAGTACCCGGGTTTCGCGTCCTACACGGTGCGCGGGGTGTTCCCCGCCGCGCAGGGCGGCGCCGGGCTGCGCCGTCGGCTCGACGAGATCCGCGCCGAGGTGACCGCGGCCATCGCGGACGGTGCCCGGCTGCTGATCCTGTCCACCCGCGGGGTGGACGCCGAGCACGCGCCGATCCCGTCGCTGCTGCTCACCGGGGCCGTGCACCACTACCTGGTGCGGGAGAAGTCGCGCACCCGGGTCGGGCTGGTGGTCGAGTCCGGCGACGCCCGCGAGGTGCACCACGTCGCGCTGCTGATCGGCTACGGGGCCAGCGCGGTCAACCCCTACCTGGCCATGGCCACGGTGGAGGACCTGGCCGAGCGCGGCGACATCGCGGTCGACCCGAAGACGGCCTCGGCCAACCTGGTCAAGGCGCTGGGCAAGGGCGTCCGCAAGACCATGTCCAAGATCGGCGTCTCGACCGTGGCGTCCTACACCGGGGCGCAGATCTTCGAGGCGATCGGGCTGGGGAAGGAGGTCGTCGACGAGTGCTTCGCCGGCACCGTCTCCCGCCTGGGCGGGGTCGGCTACGACGTGCTGGCCGAGGAGGCGCTGGCCCACCACCGGCGCGCCTACCCGGCCGACGAGGTGCGCCCGAACCACCGCTCGCTGGAGGTGGGCGGGGAGTACCAGTGGCGCCGCGAGGGCGAGCTGCACCTGTTCAACCCGCAGACGGTGTTCAGGCTCCAGCACTCCACCCGGCAGGGCCGCTACGACGTCTTCAAGCAGTACACCGCCGCGGTCGACCGCCAGGCCCACCAGCTGATGACCCTGCGCGGGCTGTTCCGGTTCCGGACCGGCCAGCGCCCGCCGGTGCCGATCGAGGAGGTCGAGCCGGTGGCGGAGATCGTCAAGCGGTTCGGCACCGGGGCGATCTCCTACGGGTCGATCTCCCAGGAGATGCACGAGACGCTGGCCATCGCGATGAACCGGCTCGGCGGGCGGTCCAACACCGGCGAGGGCGGCGAGGACCCCGAGCGGTACACCCCGGACGCCAACGGCGACAGCCGTCGCTCGGCGGTCAAGCAGGTGGCGTCCGGGCGGTTCGGCGTGACCAGCGAGTACCTGGTCAACGCGGACGACCTGCAGATCAAGATCGCGCAGGGGGCCAAGCCCGGCGAGGGCGGCCAGCTGCCCGGCAGCAAGGTCTACCCGTGGATCGCCAGGACCCGGTACTCCACGCCCGGGGTGGGCCTGATCTCCCCGCCGCCGCACCACGACATCTACTCCATCGAGGACATCAAGCAGCTCATCCACGACCTGAAGAACGCCAACCCGCGGGCCCGCGTGCACGTCAAGCTGGTCAGCCAGGTCGGCGTGGGCACGGTCGCGGCCGGTGTGGCCAAGGCGCACTCCGACGTGGTGCTGATCTCCGGGCACGACGGCGGCACGGGCGCCTCCCCGCTGAGCTCGATCAAGCACGCCGGCGGTCCGTGGGAGCTGGGGCTGGCCGAGACCCAGCAGACGCTGCTGGAGAACGGCCTGCGCGACCGGATCGTGGTGCAGGCCGACGGCCAGCTCAAGACCGGCCGCGACGTGGTGATCGCCGCGCTGCTGGGCGCCGAGGAGTTCGGCTTCGCGACCGCCCCGCTGGTGGTGTCGGGCTGCATCATGATGCGGGTCTGCCACCTGGACACCTGCCCGGTCGGCGTGGCCACCCAGAACCCCGAGCTGCGCAAGCGGTTCGACGGGCGGCCCGAGTACGTCGTGAACTTCATGCGGTTCATCGCCCAGGAGGTCCGCGAGTACCTGGCCGAGCTGGGCTTCCGGACGGTCGCCGAGGCCGTCGGGCACCCGGAGCTGCTCGACGTCGACGACGCCGTGCGGCACTGGAAGACCCGCGGCCTGGACCTGGCGCCGGTGTTCCACACCCCGGAGCTGCCCCCGGGCACCCCGCGGCACAACACCAGGGCCCAGGACCACGGGTTGGACAAGGCCCTGGACAACACGCTGATCCAGCTGTGCGAGGGATCGCTGCGCTCGGGCGACCGGGTGCGCCTGGACCTGCCCGTGCGCAACGTCAACCGCACCGTGGGCACGATGCTCGGCTACGAGCTGACCAGGGCCTGGGGCGGCGAGGGCCTGCCCGACGACACCATCGACGTCACGCTCACCGGCTCGGCCGGGCAGAGCTTCGGCGCGTTCGTGCCCAAGGGGATCACCCTGCGGCTGGTCGGGGACAGCAACGACTACTTCGGCAAGGGCCTGTCCGGCGGCCGGCTGACCCTGCGGCCGGACCTGGCGGCCCCGTTCGCCGCCGAGGAGAACGTCATCGCCGGCAACGTGATCCTGTACGGGGCCACCTCCGGCGAGGTGTTCATCCGCGGGGTGGTCGGCGAGCGGTTCTGCGTGCGCAACTCCGGCGCGCTGGCCGTCGTCGAGGGCGTGGGCGACCACGGCTGCGAGTACATGACCGGCGGCCGGGCCGTGGTGCTCGGCCGGATCGGGCGCAACTTCGCGGCCGGCATGTCCGGCGGGCTGGCCTACGTGCTCGACCTCACCGAGGGCAGCCAGGCCGACGCCCGGATCAACCGCGAGATGGTCGACGTCGAGCCGCTGGACGACGACGACCGCACCTTCCTGCGCGAGGCCCTGGAGTGCCACTACCGGGAGACCGAGTCGGCGGTCGCCCACGCGCTGCTCACCGACTGGGACACCGCGGCCGACCGGTTCGGCAAGGTCGTCCCGAAGGACTTCAAGCGCGTCCTGCAGGCCCGCGCGGCCGCCGAGCGGGACGGCCGCAACGTCGACGAGGCCATCATGGAGGCGGCACATGGGTGACCCGAAGGGGTTCCTCACCACCCCGCGCAAGCTCCCCCAGCGTCGCCCGGTCGACCTGCGGCTGCGCGACTGGCGGGAGGTCTACGAGGAGTTCCCGCGCACCGAGCTGGAGCACCAGGCCGGGCGCTGCATGAACTGCGGCATCCCGTTCTGCCACCAGGGCTGCCCGCTGGGCAACCTGATCCCGGAGTGGAACGACCTGGTCTACCGGCACGACTGGCGGGAGGCGATCGAGCGGCTGCACGCGACGAACAACTTCCCGGAGTTCACCGGGACGCTGTGCCCGGCCCCGTGCGAGGCGGCCTGCGTGCTGGCCATCAACAGCGACGCGGTGACCATCAAGCAGGTCGAGGTCGAGATCGTCGACCGGGCCTGGGAGGAGGGCTGGGTGCCGCCGCAGCCGGCGGCGATGCGCACCGGCAAGAAGGTCGCCGTCGTGGGCTCCGGTCCGGCCGGGCTGGCCGCGGCCCAGCAGCTCACCCGGGTCGGGCACGAGGTCACCGTGTTCGAGCGGGCCGACCGGATCGGCGGGCTGCTGCGCTACGGCATCCCCGAGTTCAAGATGGAGAAGTCCCGGCTGGACCGGCGGCTGGCCCAGATGACGGCCGAGGGCACCGTGTTCCGACCCGGGGTGGACGTCGGCAGCGACATCACCGCCGAGCAGCTGCGCACCGGGTTCGACGCCGTGGTGCTGGCCGGCGGGGCCACCGCGTGGCGCGACATCCCGGTGCCCGGCCGCGAGGTCGAGGGCGTCTACCAGGCGATGGAGTTCCTGCCGTGGGCCAACCACGTGCTGGAGGGCGACCTGGACGCGCCCCCGGTCACCGCCGAGGGCAAGCACGTGGTGATCATCGGCGGCGGCGACACCGGCGCGGACTGCCTGGGCACCTCGCACCGCCAGGGCGCCGCGTCGGTGACCCAGCTGGAGATCATGCCGACGCCCCCGGAGAAGCGCACCGAGGGCATGCCATGGCCGACCTACCCGATGGTCTACCGGGTGTCCTCGGCGCACGAGGAGGGCGGCGAGCGGCTGTACTCGGTCAACACCACCGAGTTCGTCGCCGACGACGACGGCAAGCTGCGCGCGCTGCGCCTGGTCGAGGTCAGCCGGGACGCCGACGGCCGGTTCGTGCCGATCGAGGGCACCGAACGCGAACTGCCCGCCCAACTGGTGCTGCTGGCCATGGGCTTCGTCGGCCCGGAGAAGGGCGCGCTGCTCGCGGACCTGGCGGTCGAGCTGGACGAGCGCGGCAACGTCGCCCGCGGCCGGGACTACATGACCAACGTGGACGGGGTGTTCTCGGCCGGGGACATGGGCCGCGGGCAGTCGCTGATCGTCTGGGCGATCGCCGAGGGCCGCGCCGCCGCGGCCGGCGTGGACGCCTACCTCACCGGCCGCGACGTCCTCCCCCGCCCGATCGACCCCACGGACCGCCCGCTGACCTGAACCCCGTCCGACCGCACGACCGGCCGACCTGGCTGGACGAGCGGGCCGTTCGTAGGATGCGGGTGGCCCGCCGGGGCGCCTCGTCCGCGCGAACCGGGCCGTGGTCCAGCCGACGGGAGCCGACGTGCGGGAGGTGGTGGGACGCACCCGGCCCGTGGTCGTCGGCCGGGCGGCGGAGCGTGCCGTGCTGGAACGCGCGTTGACCCGCTGCACGCAGACCGGCGGCGGCTTCGGCTGCGTGGTGCTGGTCGGCGACCCGGGGGCCGGCAAGTCGCGGCTGGCCGCCGCCTTCGCCGCCGACCACGCCGACGGGGTCACCGTGCTGTCGGCGCGGGCCCACCAGGTGGGCGCCACCTCCTCGTTCGGGGTGTGGGCGGAGGCGCTGGACCGGGAGTTGCGCACCCGGACGCCGGGGCGGGTGCGGGAGCTGTGCGCCGGCGTGGAGGACGACCTGGCCGCCGTCGTGCGCAGCGTCGCCCGGCTGCGCGACACCGAGGCGGCTCCGGCCCCGCGGGCCCGGGTGCTCGACGCGCTGGGCGCGCTGGTCCGGGCACTGGCCGCGGAGCGCCCGGTGGTGGTGGTGCTCGACGACCTGCACCTCGCGGACGCGTCGTCGTTGAGCGCGCTGCTGCACCTGGCCTTCGGCTGCGCCGAGGAGCGCGTCCTGGTGGTGGCCACGGCACGGCCCGCCGAACTGGCCGACCGGGCCGACGCCGTGGAGGTGCTGCTGCGGCTGGAGCAGGAGGGGTGGGCCCGGCGGCTCGCCGTCGGGCCGCTGGACGCCGACGGTGTGCGCGCGCTGGCCGCGCAGGTGCTCGACAGCACCCCGCCGGAACCGCGGGTGGACTGGCTCGTCGAGCGCGCCCGCGTCAAACCGCTGGACACCGTCGACCTGCTCGGCGGCCTCCTCGACGAGGGCGCCGACCTGCGACGTCCGGCCCTGTCGCGGCTGCCCGACCCGCTGGCGGACCGGGTGGCGCTGCGCGTCGGGCGCACCGATCCGGCCGCCGTCGGCCTGGTCGAGCTGCTGGCGGTGATCGGGGGTCGCGCCGAGCTGCGCAGCCTGGTGGCGCTGTCCGGACGCCCACCGGCCGAGCTCGTCGACCTCGTGGAGCGGTTGGGACGGGCGCGGCTGGTCACCGAGCGCGAGGACGGGCCCGAGCTGACCGTCGAGATCGCGCACCCGCTGGTCGCCGAGGCGGTGTACACCCGGATCGGGGTGGCCCGGCGCAGGCTGCTGCACCGCGAGGTCGCCCGGGTGCTGCGCGCACTCGGGCGCCCGGGCGAGGCTGCCGGGCACTTCGCCCGCTCCGCCGGCCCCGGCGACGACGAGGCGGTGACCGCGCTGCGGGAGGCCGTGCACGCCGCCGAGGAGGCCGGCGCGTTCCAGGAGGCGCTCTCCCTGCTCGCCGCGCTGGTCGACCTGCTGCCGGCCGGCGACCCGCGCTGGGCCGGGGTGGTGGACGCCCTGCGCTGGGACGCGCAGTGGGTGGTGGACCACCGCGCGGACGGCCACGCCGCGCTCGGCGTGCCGGCGCTGCGGGCCATGGACGCCGCGCTGTCCGGCCTGGACGACCCCGCCCGGCAGGCGCCGGTCAAGCTGCGGCTGGCCAACTTCATCGGGTGGGGCGAGGGCACCCTCGACGAGGCGGCGAGCGTGTGCCGGGACGCCGTGGCGCTGTACGAGCGGGCCGGCGACCGCCGCGGTGCCCTCCTCGCCGCGCACGAGCTGTCGTGGCTGCGCGGCTACGCCGGCGACCTACCGCTGCTGGAGTCCGAGGCGGCGGCGGTCGCCGCGGAAGCGGAGCGGCTGGGCGACGACCTGGTCCACGCGCGCGCGTTGCGCACAGCCGGCTTGATGGCGCTGCTCCGGGGCCGGCTCGCGGATGCCGAGGCCGCGTTCCGCGGGGTCGCGGCCGCGGCGGGCACCGACCGGTACCGGCAGCTGCTGGCGGCCGGTGGGCTGGCTGTCACCGCGGTCATGGCGGGGCGGACGGAGGACGCGCTGGCCGCCTTGGCCGACATCCGGCTCCCGCGCACCGGCACGCCCGACCACGCGACCATCATCGCGTGGTGGGCCGGTGACCTGCACACCATCCGGGCGATCACCCGGGACATCGCCGGGATCGGGCCCACTCCGGCCAGCCGACGGCTGGGCGTGGGCCTGTTCTACGCCGCGTTGGCCGCGGTCGAGGTCGGTGCGAACGCTGAGGCGCGGCGCTACGCCGCCCGCCTCCGCGCGCTGTACGACGGTCGGGGCTGGGCCATGCACGCGGCGATGGCCGAGCACGTCGAGGGCGTGGCCGACTGGCGCGACGGCCGGGCCGCGGAGGCGATCGGGCGTTTGACCGGAGCCGTGGCGCCGCTGCTGCGGGGCGACTTCGTGGCGCAGGCCGTCCCGCTGCTGACCGACCTGGCCGAGGTGGCCGGCTCGTCCGGGACTCCGGACCGGGACGCCGCTGCCGAGCTGCGCCGCATCGCCGACCGGACCGGACTGGCCGGGTTCCGCGGGCTGGCCGACCTGGCGGCCGGCTGGGCGAGCGGCGACCGGCGGGATGCCCAGGGCCTCGCGGAGCGGGCGGCCGGCGCCTTGACGCCGTGGCCCCTGCTGCGGGGTCGCGCGCTGCGGCTGCTCGCCCGCTCCACCGACGACCGCGACCGCAGGGTCGCCGCGCTGACCGCGGCAGCCGACCTGTTCGCTGGCTGCGGCGCGACCGTGCGCCGGGCCGAGGTACTCGACGAGCTGGCCTCGCTCGGCTCGCGCGGTCGGCGGGCCGCGGCCGCCGCGCGCGGGCCGGAGTCGCTGACCGCCCGCGAGCGCGAGGTGGCCGAGCTGGCCGCGGCCGGCCGGTCGGCCCGGGAGATCGCCGCGGCGCTGTTCGTCGGGGAGCGGACCGTCGAGGGGCACCTCGCCCGGGTCTACGCCCGGCTCGGGGTGCGGTCGAAGGTCGAGCTGGCCCGCCGGGCCGGGGAGTTCGGGCTGCGGACGGGAACACGTACCGGAGCACGTACTGCCACGCCAGACGGACCACCAGCCGCTCCGTAACTTCTCCCGACATGACCGACGTGACCACCACCTCGTACGAGGACCTGCGGCAGCGGCACCTGGCCCGCGCGGGCGAGCTGCTGCCGGCCCTGCTCGACCGGCTGACCTGGCCGGCGGACCGGCTGGCCGAGCACCGCACGGCCGAGCTGCGGCGGCTGCTGGTCGCCGCGCGCGAGGCCTCGCCGTGGCACCGCGAGCGGCTCGCCGGGGTCGACCTCGCCGCGCTCGACCAGGCCGACCTCACCGCGCTGCCGGTGATGACCAAGGACGACCTGATGGACCACTTCGACGGGATCGTCACCGACGACCGGCTCCGGTTGGCGGTCGTGGAGGACTTCCTGGCCGGCATGACCGGCGACGCCTACCTGTTCGACCGCTACCACGCCGGCGCGTCGGGTGGGTCGACCGGCCGGCGCGGGGTGTTCGTCTACGACTGGGACGCGTGGGCGACCTGCTTCTGGAGCGTGCAGCGCCACGTGGCAGCAGCACAGCGGTCGGCAGCCCAGGGAGGACCGGTGCGGATCGCCATGGTGGCCAGCGCCGCTCCGGTGCACATGAGCGCCACCCTCCCCCGGACCTTCTCCACCCCGGCCGTGGAGTTCGCGCGGTTCCCGGTGTCGACGCCGCTGGCCGAGATGGTGGCCGGGCTCAACGCGTTCCAGCCGACCGTCGTGGTGGGCTACCCCTCGGCGCTGCACCCGTTGGCCGTCGAGGCCGCCGCGGGTCGGCTGCGGATCTCGCCGGACCGCATCGACGGCATGGCCGAGGTGCTGCTGCCCGAGACCCGGGCCGCGCTGGTGGAGGCGTTCGGCGCGCTGGTGGGCAACAACTACTCGCTCAGCGAGGGCGGCGGCGCCGCGCAGGCGTGCGCCCACGGCGCCATGCACCTGGCCGACGACCTGCTGATCATCGAGCCGGTCGACGCCGACGGCCGGCCCGTCCCACCCGGTACCCGGTGCGCCAAGCTCTACCTGACCAACCTGTTCAACCACGCCCTGCCGTTGATCCGCTACGAGGTGACCGACCAGATCGAACTGCTGACCGGGACCGACCCGTGCCCCTGCGGCAGCACCCACCGCCGCATCGCCGACCCCTACGGGCGCCTCGACGACGTGTTCACCTACCGCGGTCCCGCCGGGGCGCTCACCGTGCACCC
>DASQMQ010000513.1:0-3023 GCA_035645455.1 Pseudonocardia sp. | reverse complement strand
GCAGCGCGGCCGCCCGGCCGGGTCGAGCACGCAGCCCGCGCGGGCGGCCCCGGCGGCGTCGAACACCAGGCCCCCTGCGGCGGTCGGCGCCAGCTCCACCGTCCGCCGGACGACCACGCCGGGGACCGCCAGCTCGGCCAGCCCGAACACCGAGGTCGGCGAGGTGAGCGTGATCGACCGGGTCTCCCCCGGCGGCAGCAGCAGTTCCTGCGGGGCGGCGGTGCCCGCCAGCGGCACGGTGAACTCCCCCGTGTCGGTCCGCAGCGACACCGCCGGCGGTGCGTCCGCGACGTCCGGCGGCAGCACGAGCGTCACGGTTGCGGCCTGCACCGGCCGGTCGGTCTGCACGCGCAGCCAGGCCGGCCGGTCGGTCAGGCGGACCGCGGGCCGCCAGGCCGTGTCCGGATCGCCGTCGACGGCGGCGAACGGGTGGTGCTCGGGTCGGGTGCCGGTCGCGCTGTCCGGATCCGACGCCGAGCCCGACGCGCTGAGCCGCGCGCCGTCCAGGCGGACGACGGCCGGGGTCGCGCCGGGCGCGGCGTAGTCGGGCGCCGGACCGTCCAGGCGGAGCGGGTCGTCCGGGGTGAGGCTGGCCGAGGCTGCGTCGGCGATCCGCCCGAAGGCGCGTTCCCGGCGGCGCAACGCGTCCCCGGCCAGGCCGGGCACGCCGGGCGTACCGGGGTCGAGCGCCGGGCGACCGGTGACCAGGCCGCGGTCCTCCAGCTGCAGCAGCGCGTCCGGGCCGCCGGCCACCGCGACCGCGTCGGAGAACTCCACCGTGGACGCCCGTGGGGCGGTCCCGGCGACCGCGAAGACCTCGACGGCCGGCAGCGGGATCGTCAGCCCCTCGTCCTGGACCAGGCCGGGCAGCGCGGTGAAGCCGAACAGCTCGGGGCCGAACGCGGCGATGCGGGTGATGCCCGGGGAGTCGGCCAGCGCCCGGTGCACCAGGATCGGGCGGGTGGCGCCGGCCAGGCCGGTGTCCAGGTCGTTGCGGACCACCAGGTGCGAGACGCCGGCCCGGGCCAGGTAGCGGGTCAGCCCGGCCGAGCCCTCGCCGCGGGCGAGCCGGTCCTGCACCGCGTCGAGCATCCGGATGTGCCCCGGCGGGGTGAGCGGCACCGCGTTGCGCACCTCCCACGGGCTGCGGGCCAGCGGCTGCAGCGGCTCGTCGGCCGGGCTGCCCCACACGTAGGTGCCGAACGAGGAGGCCGGCACCAGCAGCGCCCGGCCGGCCGGCTGCTCGCGGGCCAGCAGCTCGGCGGTCTCCGCCCAGTAGCCGGGCAGCCCGGTGTACCCGGTGGCCGGGGCGAGCCGCCCGGCCAGTGCGGGCGAGGCCACGCCGGCGATCCCGACGCCCACCAGCACCAGCGTGACGACCGGCCCCGCGCGGCTGCGGTCGCGGGCCACCGGGGAGGCGTGCGCGACCTGCCGGCGCCGCAGCAGGTGGACGGTCGCGAGCACCAGCGGCAACCGCACCACCGGGTCGAACTTGTGGGTGTTGCGCAGCGGGGCCAGCGGCCCGTCCAGCGCGGCGCGCAGCGGTCCGGCCAGCAGCCCGTCGACCGCGGCCACGTGCCCTGCGGTGACCAGCAGCAGCCCGACCAGCAGGCCCAGTGCCAGGAACCGGCGCTGCGGCAGGCCGCGGCGGGTGAGCCCGACCAGGCCGAGTCCGGCGAGCAGGACGGTGGCCGCCACCGGCAGCGCGTCGCGGGCCAGCGCCCAGCCCGCCGGCCACAGCGGTCCGCCCGGCCCGGCCAGCCAGGCCACCCACTGGGTGGTCCCGCGCAGCGCGTTGACCAGCTCGGCCGGACCGGTGGTCACCGGCGCGCTCTCGATCAGGTCCAGGAACGGCGGGCTGTAGCGGCCCAGCAGCAGCAGCGGCCCGGCCCACCAGGCGGTGGCCAGCCCGACCGCGACCACCCACCAGCCGATGAGCGCCCGGCGCCGCGCCCCGCAACGGCGGGTGAGCAGCCAGATCGCGGCCAGCGGCAGCACCGCCGAGGTGGCCGCGGCGTTGACCCCGCCGACGCAGAACACCGCCGCCCCCGAGGCCAGCGCGGCCCGCCGCGGCGACCCGCGGCGCGCGCCGTGCACCAGCGGCACCAGCACCCAGGGTGCCAGCGCGGTGGGCAGCACCTCGATGGAGATCGCGCCCAGTTCGGTGACCATCCGCGGGGCGAGCGCGTAGGCCAGGCCGCCGACCAGCCGCCCGGTCGGGGTGCCGATCCGCAGCGCCCGGGCCAGCGCGACCACGCCCAGGAAGGCCACCGACATCAGCAGGGCCAGCCAGAGCCGCTGCACCACCCAGGCCGGCAGCCCGATCAGCCGGCCCGCGGCGAAGAACGGCCCCATCGGGAACAGGTAGCCGTAGGCCTGGTTCTGCACCTGGCCGGCGAAGCCCTCGGGCTCCCACAGGGTGAGCGCCCGGCCGAGGAAGCCGATCGGGTCGATCGCCAGGTCGAGCTTGGTGTCCGGGACGAGCCGGCCCGGTTCCTGGGACAGCGCCAGGCCGGTCAGCCCCAGGCAGCCGGCGGCCAGCCGGGCGCGCCGCACCACCGAGGAGGGGGCCGGTGGTGCGGCGGGCCGGACACGACCGCCGCTCGTCGGAGCGCGGTCGAGCAGGAGGGTCACGGGCGGGGAGCGGTGGCGCCGGTCAGCGCCCGGACGCCGCCCCGACCGGCGCGGCGGTGCCGCGATGACGCGCCGGGTGCCGGCCACCGCGGTCGACGAGCAGGGCCGCCCCGCCGACCAGCAGCAGCCCGCCCAGCGCCAGCAGCGACCACGGCAGCGTGGTGCCGATCAGGGTGATCCGGGCCTGCGCCTCGCGGGCCCGCTCCAGGCCGGTCGCGACGGTCTGCTCGTCGAAGACGAGGGTGCCCTCCAGCAGGGTCACCCCGGTGGTGCCGTCCGGGCCGCGCAGGTACTGGCGCTGCTGCTCCTGGCCCTTGACGATCACGCCGCTGGTCGGCTCGACCCAGACCGTGCGCAGGTTGCTGTAGACCCGGTCGGCGAGCACCGTG
>DASQMQ010000512.1:0-6059 GCA_035645455.1 Pseudonocardia sp. | reverse complement strand
CGGGCGGCTGGCGCTGGACCGGGTGGTCGCGGTCGGGCACTCGGCGGGCGGGCACCTGGCGACCTGGCTGGCCGCGCGCCCCGGGTTGCCCGCCGACGCCCCGGGCGCCGCGCCCGCGGTGGTCCTGCGCGGCGTGGTCAGCCAGGCCGGGGTGCTGGACCTGGTCGACGCGGCCGCGGAGCGGGTCGGCCAGCAGGCGGTGCCCGACCTGCTCGGCGGGCCGCCGCACGCCGTCCCGGACCGCTACGCCCTCGCCTCGCCGGTGGCCCGGCTGCCGCTGCCGGTGCGGGTGGTCTGCGTGCACGGCACCACCGACGTCAACGTGCCGATCCGGCAGAGCGAGCGGTTCGCGGCCGGCGCGGGCGCCGACCTGATCACGCTGCCGGGGGTGGACCACTTCGCGGTCATCGACCCGGCCACCGACGCCTGGCGGTCCTGCCGCGATGCCGTCGAGCGCCTGCTCTGACCGCTGACCTGCACTTCGAGGGTTGTCCTGCGGTTCTTCAACGGTTCGCGGAAGAACCTTCACCGGGCGCATCAATGAAACAATCGACGTCATGGCGATCGACGCGACAGCGGTGGAGCGGTTCCTCGAAGACCGGCTGGCGGGTGTGGTGACGTCCGCGGCCGACGGCGACCGGTACTTCTTCTACGACCCGGACGGCGTCACGCGCGCGGACGCCCGCTTCCCGTTCGCCACCCTGATCACCCGCGACCACCCCTACGACGACGTCTCCGATCTCGACCGCGCCGGCTCCTACCGGCTCAACCTCGGCCTGACCCGGGAGACCTACCGGTCGCTGTTCGGGCGCCCGCCGGTCGAGCGCGACGCCCGCGGCATGGTCGACACCGGCGTCGACCCGGCCACCCGCGACCGCCTCATGCCGCACCCGATCTACGCCGGGCAGCACTGGGTGTGCGTGGTCGACCCGCAGCCGCGGACCTTCGAGGAGCTGCGGCCGCTGATCGTCGAGGCCCACCAGCTCGCCGCCCGCAGGTACCGCAACCAGCGGTCCCGCCGTCCCTGACCGCACCGCTCAGCAGGAGCGGGGCAGGGCGAACAGCGCCGCGCCGACCGCGACGTGCAGCGCGATCAGCCCGCCGACCGACGGCAGGGTGCTGGCCGAGCCGACCGGCCCGAGCAGCGACACCGCGAGCACGCCGACGGCGATCGCCCGCCAGATCCGCGGCGCCGCCCGGGTCCGACGCTCCAGGGCCGCGAGCAGCGCCCAGCCGGCCAGGCCGGCGACCAGCGCCGCGACGACCACGTCGGGCAGCCCGACAGCGCCGCGGCCGGGCACGTCGACGGCGAGCGGGCCGCCGGTGAGGGTGAGCACCAGCCACACCCCGGAGCCGGCGAGGACGGCGCCCAGCACGGTCCGAGCGCGGTGACGGGCGGTTCGGGGCGGGCGGGGTGCGGTTCTCGTGGTCATGGCGATGACGGTGCCCGCCGGTGCGCCCCGGCCGCGACGGCCGGGAGTCGGTCGGGGCTCCGACTTTCGTCGGTGCCGCGGCCGCCCGCCGCGCACCTACGCTCGTCCGATGGACAGCCGCCGGGCCCCGGTCGTGATCACCGTGGGCGTCGTGTGCGGGACCGCGGTGCTCGCCGCGCTCACCATCGTGGGCCGGGGAGTCCCCGCGTCCGGAGCCCTGTTCGCCCTCGACGTGACCGCGGCCGTGGTGGGTTGCGCGGCCGTCGTCCTGCTGGTGCGCCGGTCGCCGCCGATCCCGGCGGCGGTCGGGCTGGCCGTGCTGGCCGCGTTGTCCCCGGCCGCGACCCCGGCCTCGACGGCGGCCACGCTGCGGATCGCCCGCACCCGTCCGCTGGGGTCCGCCGCCGCGGTGGCGGCGGCCGGCGCGCTCGGGTTCGTCGTGCGGTACCTGTGGCGGCCGGACGAGGGGCTGGAGTTCGGCTGGTGGGTGCTGCTGGTCGTGGTCGCGCACGCCGGGTTGCTCGGCTGGGGCGCCTACGCCCGGTCGCGGGCCGAGTTGCTGGCGTCGCTGCGCGAGCGGGCCCGGCGGGCCGAGGCCGACCAGGAGCGCCGGGTCGCGGCGGCGCGCGCGGCCGAGCGCACCCGGATCGCCCGGGAGATGCACGACGTGCTGGCCCACCGGTTGTCGCTGGTCGCGGCGACCGCCGGGGCGATCGAGTTCCGGCCGGACGCGCCGCCCGAGCGGCTCGCCGCCGCGGCCGGCGTGCTGCGCTCCAGCGCGCACGCCGCCCTGGACGAGCTGCGCGAGGTGATCGGCGTGCTGCGGTCCGGGCCCGTCGAGGACCGCCCGCAGCCCACCACCGCCGACATCCCCCGGCTGGTGGCGGAGGTCCGCGCCGCCGGGACGCCCGTGCGGTTCGTCGACGGCCTGGGCACCGTCCTGGACGGCAGCCCCGGCCGTACCGTGTTCCGGGTGGTCCAGGAGGGGTTGACGAACGCCGGCAAGCACGCCGCCGGGCAGCCCGTCGACGTCGTCCTGCGCGGCGGCGCCGAGATCGTCGTCGAGGTGGGCAACCCGCTCGGCCCGGCGGCCGGGACCCCGGGCAGCGGGACCGGACTCATCGGGCTGGCCGAGCGGGTCGCGCTGGCCGGCGGCCGGCTGGAGCACGGCCCGGCCGACGGCCGGTTCCGGCTGGTGGCCACCCTGCCCCGACCGGACGGGCCCGGTTCGGGGGACCACGACCGGGCCGGCCCCGCCGCCCTCGCCCACCCCGACCCGGCCCGATGACGACCGTCCGCGTCCTGCTCGTCGACGACGACGCCCTGGTCCGCTCGGCCCTGACCATGATGCTCGACGGCACCGACGGCATCCGGGTGGTCGCCGAGGCCGACGACGGCGCCGGGGTGCCGGCCGCGCTGGACGCCCACCCGGTCGACGTGGTGCTGATGGACCTGCGGATGCCCCGGGTCGACGGGATCACCGCGACCGCCCGGGTCCGGGCCCGCCCGGACCCGCCGGATGTGCTCGTCCTCACCACCTTCGACGCCGACGAGGGCGTGCTGCGCGCGTTGCGGGCCGGGGCCAGCGGGTTCCTGCTCAAGGACACCCCGCCGGCCGACCTGGTCGCCGCGGTGCTGCGGGTGGCCGCCGGTGATCCGGTGCTGTCCCCGCGGATCACCCGCCGGCTGATGGACCGGGCCGCCGGCGGCTCCGGCGACCGCGACCGGGCCCGGGCCGCGCTGGCCCGGCTCAGCGCCCGCGAGCGCGACGTGGCCGCGGCGATCGGGCGCGGCGCGTCCAACGCCGAGGTCGCCGCCGCGCTGCACATGGGGGTGGCGACGGTGAAGGCGCACGTCTCGCACATCCTGCTGAAACTGGGGTTGTCCAACCGCACCCAGATCGCCCTGCTGGTGCACGACGCCGAGCCGGCCGGACCCGGTGCGCCGTAACATGCGGGCGTTCGTCGGTGCCCGGCGGTAGGATCGACGCCGTCCCGGCACGTTGGCAGCAGGTCCGAGAGCACAGGAAGCAGGCGGCACTCCCCTTGACCCATCCGGATCCCGTCCAGTCCCGCATGGCCGTTCCGGACGCTGCCCTGCTCGCGCTGCTCGGCTCCCGTGACGAGAGCCTGCGCACCGCGGAGGACCTCCTCGCAGCGGACGTGCACGTGCGCGGCAACGAACTCACCCTGACCGGCGCCCCGGCCGACGTGGCCTTCGCCGAGCGGGTCTTCACCGAACTGATCACCCTGGCCGAGCGCGGCCAGCAGGTCTCCGCCGACGCCGTGCGGCGCACCGTGGAGATGCTCGACGACGGCGACGCCGAGGGCCGCGCCCGGATCGGGGAGTCCCCGGCCGAGGTGCTGAGCCTGGACATCCTGTCCCGGCGCGGCAAGACCATCCGGCCCAAGACGCTGAACCAGAAGCGCTACGTCGACGCCATCGACGCGCACACCATCGTGTTCGGCATCGGCCCGGCCGGCACCGGCAAGACCTACCTCGCCATGGCCAAGGCCGTGCAGGCCCTGCAGGCCAAGATGGTCAACCGGATCATCCTGACCCGGCCGGCGGTCGAGGCCGGGGAGCGGCTGGGCTACCTGCCCGGCACGCTCTACGAGAAGATCGACCCGTACCTGCGCCCGCTGTACGACGCGCTGCACGACATGATCGACCCGGAGTCGATCCCGAAGCTGATCTCGGCCGGGACGATCGAGGTCGCGCCGCTGGCCTACATGCGCGGCCGCAGCCTCAACGACGCGTTCATCATCCTCGACGAGGCGCAGAACACCACGCCCGAGCAGATGAAGATGTTCCTGACCCGGCTCGGCTTCGGCTCCAGGATCGTGGTCACCGGTGACGTCACCCAGGTCGACCTGCCCGGCGGCACCCGGTCCGGGCTGACCGTGGTCCGGGACATCCTCGACGGCGTGGACGACGTCCACTTCAGCCAGCTGACCAGCACCGACGTGGTCCGCCACCGGCTGGTGGCGGACATCGTGGACGCCTACGCCCGGTGGGACGCCGAGAGCCAGCGCCCGGGGCTGCGCTCGGCGGCGCCGCGCACCGGACCGCCGCCGGACAACCGCCGGGCCCGACGGCGCTGAACCCGGGTCCCCCGCCCGGGTCCGAACGGACCCGGGCGTGGTGCCGCGCGGTCCGCGCCCTGGACCACATCCCGGAGAAGCTGCGCTGAGCGCGGCGGTCACCGGGGTGCGGTGACCTGCGCGGGCGCCGGCGGGCCGGGACCGGCGCCCGGCGCCCGCCGCGGTCAGCGCGTCGGTTGGCCGAACAGCGGCACGTCCTTGACGCACACGCAGCCCCGGCGCAGCCCGCCGTTGATCGTCGCCGAGCAGTAGCGGGTGCCGATCGGGTCGTGGGCGCCCCACTCGTGCGGGCACACGCTGCAGACGAGGTGGGGTCGGGCGGCGGCCGAGGACGGCACCGTGGAGGTTTCCCGGGTACTGCGCATGTGGTCTGTTTCCTGACTGGTGGGAGGGTGTGGGAGGGCGGCGGCGGGCCGACGCGGCGTCAGCGCGCCTGGGCGCCCGTCGCGTGCAGGTGACCGAGCACGTCCCGGTAGGAACGCAGCAGCCCGACCTGCAGGTAGGGGACGCCGCGCGCGGCGCAGAACTCCTGCACCAGCGGCTGGGCCCGGCGCAGGTTGGGGCGGGGCATGCTGGGGAACAGGTGGTGCTCGACCTGGTAGTTCAACCCGCCGAGGGCGAGATCCATCCACGGTCCGCCGCGGACGTTGCGCGAGGTGAGCACCTGCTTGCGCAGGAAGTCCCACTCCTCGTCGCCGGTCGGGCTGGGCATGCCCTTGTGGTTGGGGGCGAACGACAGGCCCATGTACAGGCCCCACAGCCCCTGGTGCACGGCCATGAACACCACGGCCTTACCCGGGCTGAGCACCACGAACACCGCGGCGAAGTAGGCCGCGGCGTGCCCGAGCAGCAGCGCCTTCTCCAGACCGCGCCGCTTCAACCCCCCGCCCAGGACCGCGCCGGCGCTCGTCCAGTGCAGGTTCAGACCCTCCAGCAGCAGCAGCGGCAGGAACAGGAACGCCTGGTGCCGGGTCGTCCAGCGCAGCAGGCCGCGCTTGGCCCGGCTCTGCCCGGCGGTGAAGGCCAGCAGCGGGATGTCCAGGTCGGGGTCGTCGTCCTCGTGGTTGGGGTTGGCGTGGTGGCGGTTGTGCTTGCCGGTCCACCAGCCGTAGCTGATCCCGATCAGGCCGGCGTGCAGCAGGCCGAGCGCGTCGTTGGCCCGCCGTCCGCGGAAGATCTGCTTGTGCCCGGCGTCGTGCCCGAGGAAGGCCACCTGGGTCCAGGCGACCGCCAGCACGACGGCGGTGACCACCTGCCACCACGAGTCGCCGAGGTAGCCGAAGAGCGCCCAGGTGCCCGCCAGAAAGGCCAGGGTGAGCCCGATCTGCAGCGCGTAGCGCCCGGTGCGCGGCCGGAGCAGTCCGGCTTCGCGGACCGTGCGGGACAGGTCGGCGAAGTCGCTGCCCGCTCGTCGGGTCGCGTCGGTCGTCGTGGTGGGGGCGGCCGGCACCATTCGTGATCACCTCGTTGCACCTGATGGCGCACCGGGGTCTCGAGCGGAGCCATATCGCGACTGTCGCGG
>DASQMQ010000511.1:0-3547 GCA_035645455.1 Pseudonocardia sp. | reverse complement strand
AGCTCGTCGAGGAGCACATCGGGCGTGCACGGGTAGGGGGTCTCCCGGCGGACCCGCTCGGAGGTCATCTCGCCGTCGGGGGAGAGCACCGTCGCCTTGAGGCCCGATCCGCCGACGTCGATCGCCAGGGTCAGCGGTCCGTTCATGGTGCGCGTCCTCCTCGTTCCCGCCGCATCAGGGGCGCCGGTGTGCCGGTGCAGCCGGACCGTAGCCCTCCGGGCGGCCCCTTGCCACGCGCGGCGGTGGCGCACGCCGCACTGGTCAACCGCGCCGGGGTCGGCTGTGATGGGTCGATGACCCTCCCGCGATCATCGGAGATCGAGGCCGTCCCGGCCGGACCGCTGACCCTGGCGATCGACGTCGGCGGGTCGGGCCTCAAGGCGACGGTGCTGTCCCCCGACGGTGAGATGACCTCCGAGCGGGTCCGCCGGGAGACCCCCTACCCGTGCACGCCCGATGTGCTCCTCGACGAGCTCGCCCTGCTGGCCGGGACCCAGCCCGCCTACGACCGGGTCTCGGTGGGCTTCCCCGGCGCCATCCGCGGCGGCATCGTCCGCGAGGTCACGGCGTTCGTCCGGCCGGGACCCGGCGAGCCGCGCAGCCAGGAACTGGTCGACCTGTGGTTCGGGTTCGACCTGCAGGCCGCGCTGGCCGAGCGGTTCGGCAAGCCGGTGCGGGTGGCCAACGACGCCGACGTGCAGGGGTGCGCGGTCATCCAGGGCACCGGCATGGAACTGGTGATCACCCTGGGCACCGGGGTGGGCTGCGCGGTGTTCTACGACGGCGCCCTGCTGCCGCACATGGAGCTGTCCCACGGCCGGTTCGGCGAGGGGCAGTCGATCGAGGTGGCCTGCGGGGACAACGAGCGGCAGAAGGTCGGCAAGGAGACCTGGCGCAAGCGGGTGCTCGACGCGCTGGAGGCGTTCGACTCCATGGTGCTGCCCGACCACATCTACATCGGCGGCGGCAACGCCAAGAAGCTCGACCCCGACGAGCTCGGCCCGAACCGCACGGTGGTGCCCAACGTCTCCGGCCTGCTCGGCGGGATCGCGCTCTGGGCGCGCACCGGCGACCCGACCAGCGCGCCGGCCCACCAGGACCCGGCCCGCGAGGGCCCCGGCGGCGGCGACGCTCCCGGCGACCCGGCGCACGACGAGGCCGCCCCGGTCCGCGCCGGCGGCTGACGAGCGGCAGGATGACCGCCGTGGCCGCACTCGACATCACCAGCACCCCCGAATGGTCCGCGCTCGCCGAGCACCACCGGGCCGTCGCCGGGGTGCACCTGCGCACGCTGTTCGACGACGACCCGGACCGCCCGGCGGCGATGACGGTGTCCGGCGCGGACCTGGTGCTGGACTACTCCAAGCACCGGATCACCCGGGACACGGTGCCGCTGCTGGCCGCGCTGGCCCGGGCGGCCGGGCTGCCCGGGCGGATCGAGGCGATGCTGTCCGGCGAGCACATCAACACCAGCGAGGACCGCGCGGTGCTGCACACCGCGCTGCGGCTGCCCCGCGACGCCGCGCTGACCGTCGACGGCCAGGACGTCGTGGCCGACGTGCACGCGGTCCTCGACCGGATGGGCGAGTTCACCGACGCCGTCCGCTCGGGGGCGTGGACCGGGCACACCGGCGAGCGCATCGCCACCATCGTCAACATCGGCATCGGCGGGTCGGACCTGGGCCCGGTGATGGCCTACGAGGCGCTGCGCGCCTACGCGGACCGGTCGCTGCAGTTCCGGTTCGTGTCCAACATCGACCCGACCGACATCAGCGAGGCCCTGCGCGACCTCGACCCGGCCAGCACGTTGTTCATCGTCTCGTCCAAGACGTTCACCACGATCGAGACGCTGACCAACGCCCGGGCCGCCCGGAAGTGGCTGGTCGACGGGCTCGGCAGCGACGACGCGGTGGCCCAGCACTTCGTCGCGGTGTCGACCAACGCCGAGGAGGTCTCGGCGTTCGGGATCGACGCGGCGAACATGTTCGGCTTCTGGGACTGGGTGGGCGGGCGCTACTCGGTGGACTCGGCCATCGGCCTGTCGCTGATGGCGGCGATCGGCAAGGAGCAGTTCGCCGAGTTCCTGGCCGGGATGCACGCGGTCGACGAGCACTTCCGGACCGCCCCGCTGGAGGAGAACCTCCCGGTGGTGGCCGGGCTGCTCGGGATCTGGTACGTCAACTTCTTCGACGCCGGGACCCACGCCGTGCTGCCCTACAGCCAGTACCTGCACCGGCTGCCGGCCTACCTGCAGCAGCTGACGATGGAGAGCAACGGCAAGTCGGTGCGCGGTGACGGCACCCCGGTGGTGACCGCGACCGGCGAGATCTACTGGGGCGAGCCGGGCACCAACGGCCAGCACGCCTTCTACCAGCTGATCCACCAGGGCACCCGGCTGATCCCGGCGGACTTCATCGGCTTCGCCGAGCCCCACCACGAGCTGCCGGCCGCGGACGCCGACGGTGGCGACATGCACGACCTGTTCATGGCCAACCTGTTCGCCCAGTCCTCCGCGCTGGCCTTCGGCAAGACCGCTGAGGAGATCGCCGCCGAGGGCACCCCGGCCGACGTGGTACCGCACAAGGTGATGCCCGGCAACCGGCCCAGCTCGACGATCCTGGCCCGCCGGCTCACCCCGTCGGTGCTCGGTCAGCTGATCGCGTTCTACGAGCACGTCACGTTCGTGCAGGGGACCATCTGGGGGATCGATTCGTTCGACCAGTGGGGGGTGGAGCTGGGCAAGGTGCTGGCCCGCCGCCTCGGACCCGCGCTGACCGGCGCCGGGTCGGTCACCGAAGGGCTGGACAGCTCGACGGCGGCGCTGGTGACGCGCTACCGGGAGTGGCGCGGGCGGGCCTGATCCCCGCGGGCGGGCGACCGCGGGTCCGGCGGGAGGGGGTGGGTCGATGGCAGCCGAACAGGGCGATCCCCAGGAGGGCGGCCCCGGCGGGCGGGCGGGGTCCGCGCACAGCCACCCCGCCGGGCTCGACCACCCCCTCGGCGCTCCCCCGGTGCGTCGGTCGCGCGCGCTCGTCCTGGTCCTCGGGCTGGCCATCGCCGCAGCCGCCGCGGTGGCGACCGCCTTCTTCGGCGCCGGCCCGGCGCGCGTCGACCGGGCGGTGCTCGGTGAGGTGATCGACACCCGCACGGAGCCGCTCACCGCCCTGGCCGTGTTCGTCACCAACGCCGGCAGCACCGCGGCGATGGGCGTGGTCGCCGCCCTGGCCGCCCTGCTGCTGTTCCGCGCGCGGCGGCCGTATGACGCGATCTTCATCGGCGCCACCGCCGCGGGGGCGAGCCTGCTGTTCACCGGGCTCAAGCGGTTGCTCGACCGGGCCCGCCCCCCGGAGCCCGACCAGTTGGTCGGGGCGGCGAACGAGTCGCTGCCCTCCGGACACGCCACCATGTCGGCCGCGGTGATCGGGTCGCTGGTGGTGCTGGCCTGGACCGGGCGCAGCGTCGTGGCCAGGGTGGCGATGGTGGTGGCCGCAGCGGCCTGGGTCGGCGCGGTCGGGCTGACCCGGATCTACCTGGGCGTGCACTGGTT
>DASQMQ010000510.1:0-1605 GCA_035645455.1 Pseudonocardia sp. | reverse complement strand
GGTCCGCCGCGCTCGTGCCGAACGGTCCGCCGATCAGACCGCCGCCGGGCCCGCCGACGGGCCCCGCCCGGCCTCGTCGCACCGCTGGCCGGGGCCCGCCGCCGGGGGTGCGGTGGTGGTGCGGCGGTGGCGCGCGGGCGGCTGCGCGGATCCCGGCTGATCGGCGTCGATCAGCCGGTGCGCCGCAGCAGGGCCAGGAACATGGCGTCGGTGCCGTGCCGGTGCGGCCACAGCTGCACGGTGGGCCCGTCACCCAGTCCCGGCACCCCGGGCAGGTGCTCCCGGGCGTCCACCCGCTCGACCTCCGGGTGGCGCCGCAGGGTGCCGGCGACGACCCCGACCGTCTCGGCCAGGTGCGGCGAGCAGGTCACGTAGGCCACCACCCCGCCGACCCGCACATGCCGCAGGGCGGCGGTCAGCAGCTCCCGCTGCAGCTTCGCCAGCTCGGCGACGTCGTCGGGGCGGCGGCGCCAGCGCGACTCCGGACGGCGGCGCAACGCACCCAACCCGGTGCACGGCGCGTCGACCAGCACCCGGTCGTAGGCCGCCTCGGGGAGCGGCGCGTCCCGGCCGTCGGCGGTGTGCACGGTGACCGGCAGCCCGTCGGAGACCCGGCGGACCATCTCGGCCCGGTGCTCGGCCGGCTCCACCGCGTCCAGGTCCGCGCCGTCCAGCGCGGCGAGCCCGCCGAGCAGGGCCGCCTTGCCGCCGGGGCCGGCGCACAGGTCGAGCCAGCGGCCGGTGCGGGCGCCGGTGAGCGGGGCCCGGGTCAGCGCCAGCGCGACCAGCTGGCTGCCCTCGTCCTGGACCAGGGCCAGTCCTTCGGACACCGCCTCCAGCTCGCCGATCTCCCCGGTGCCGGGCTCGAGGTGCACCCCGTAGGGCGAGTACGGGGCTTCGGTGCCCCCGGTGACCAGGGCCAGCTCGGTCGCGGTGATGTCGCCGGGCCGGGCCAGCAGGTGCACCGTCGGGCGGGCGTCGTCGGCGGCGAGGGCGGCGTCCAGCTCGGCGGAGCCGCCCAGGGCGGCGGCGAAGGCCTGCGCGATCCACAGCGGGTGGGCGTGGGCGAAGGCGGCGTGCCCGACCGGGTCCTCGGCGGCGTCCGGGGCCAGCTCGGCCACCCAGCCGGCCTCGTCGCGGTCGCCGATGCGGCGCAGGATCGCGTTGACGAACCCGGCCGAGCGGCTGCCCGCGGACACCCGCACCAGCTCCACGGTGGTGTCCACCGCGGCGTGCCGGGGCACCCGGGTGCGCAGCAGTTGGTAGGCGCCCAGCCGCAGCGCGTCCAGCAGCGCCGGCTCGACCTTGGCCAGCGGCCGGTCGGTGCACTCCTCGATCACCGCGTCCAGCAGGCCGGTGGCGCGCAGCGTGCCGTAGCCCAGCTCGGTGGCCAGCCCGGCGTCGCGGCCCTGCAACCGGTGGCGGCGCAGGATCGCCGGCAGCGCGAGGTTGGCGTAGGCGTCGCGGACCCGGACCGCGGTCAGCAGCTCCAGCGCGGCGCTGCGTGCCGGGTCGAGGTCGGGAGGCCGCGGCGGGCCGGTGCGGCCGCGGGGCGGGCCGGCGCCGCGCGGACCGGCGGGGCGGCCCCGGCGGGCGCCATCCCGG
>DASQMQ010000509.1:0-7938 GCA_035645455.1 Pseudonocardia sp. | reverse complement strand
TCGACCACGTCGTGCTCATGGTCGAGGGCACCGGCGAGCCGGACCGGACCCGGGAGACGATCCACCGGCTCGGCGCGGAGGTGCTGCCCCGGCTGCGGGTCGGCCCGCCCGGCGGAACACCCTGACGGGGTCGGGACCGTCGCGGTACGGGCGGCCCGGCGGTGACGACCCGGCCCCGGTCCAGGACGACGAGGTGGTCGCACCAGGCGGCCGGGTACCGGCGAGCAACATGGGGCTCAGTGCTCGTCGTAGTGGCCCTCGTGCGCGGCGTGCCGGTGCCCGTCGTGCAGGTAGTCGACGTGCTCGCCGTGCGGCACGGCGACGTGCCCGCACGCCTCGCCGTGGGCGTGGTCGTGGCTGTCGTGGGCGGAGTGCCCTTCGGTCTCGCACTCGTCCCAGTGCCCGTCGTGGGACCGGTGCAGGTGCCCGTCGTGGGCGTAGTCGACGTGGTCGGCGTGCGGGAGCGCGACGTGGCCGCAGCCCTCGCCGTGGGCGTGGTCGTGGTCGGTGTGGGTGGTGTGCGCGGGAGCGCTCATCGTCGTCCTCTTCGTGGGGTCGTGGAGGGCACCGTGAATGGCACCGTGGACGGCACTGATCGCGAAGCCCACGACGGGTTCGGCGGTGGTGGAGTACACCGCCCGCCGCCCCTCGCGGTGGACCGCGACCAGCCCGGCCCGGCGCAGGATCCCCAGGTGGTGCGACACCAGGGGTTGGCTCTCGCCCAGTGCCCGGGTCAGCTGCGCCACCGGCAGCGGGGACCGATCGAGCAGCAGCAGGATCCGCAGCCGCAGCGGCGACGCCACGGCCCGCAGAACCTCCGCCACCGCATCGATCCCGTCCCCGGCCGGCACAACCCATAGAAGCATCTACATATGTGCATGTCAATCAGAGTCCGGCGCATCGCCGAGTGGTGGCGTGCCACTACGCCTTCCGCTGGCACGTCACTGGCCTGCTCGGCCGCTCCTGCACCGCTGATGCGGTGGCAGCCCTGGCCGGGAGCGGGTCGGGAGTGCGTCACTGGAGGGCGACCGAGCGCCGACCACCCAGGAGGATCCGTGTCACTCGACGTCCCGACCCCCGTGCTGGAGGCCGCCGAACGCGGCGAACTGGACGACGCGCAGTTCATCGCGGTCGTCCGCGACTCGCTGCCCTACGCCTGGTCCGTCGTCGCCGCGGCGGTGGACGACCGGCTCGACCACCCGGACGCCCCGTTCGGCGAGCACGCGGTGCCCCCGCCGTCCGAGCACGAACGGGGGCAGCTGCTCCGGGCGCTGGCCAGCGACGCCATCCGGGCGGCCCTGGAACGCCACTTCGGCGTCCGGCTGGCCTTCCAGAACTGCCACCGGGTCGCCGCCTTCGCCCCGGAGGCGGCCGGCGGGCCCGTGCACCGGAAGTTCACCAGCCCGCGCGGGCAGATCCTCAACCAGTCCCCGGAGCTGCGCGACTGCTGAGGGGTGCGGCGGCCGTCGGTGTCCTGGACACCGGCGGCCGTGCGGCGCACCTCAGTTGCGCCCGCGGCCCCGGCCGTCCGGTGCAGGACGGTGAGCCGGGCCGGCAGCGCAGCGGGGTCGAAGCGCGCCGCGCGCAACCAGTCCCGTACCGCCGCCACGTCCTGGGCGGTGCGCACCGGCCCGATCCGGACAGCCCCGCCGACGGGTCGACGGTCGAGATCGCAGGGCTGCACCACCACGACCGGGCCCGGCGCGCGCAGGCGGCACCCGAGCGGACCCGTCGTGCACCCGGCCACCACCAGCACGCCGCGCGCGCTGCCGGCGACGCAGTCACGCAGGGCGACGCGCAGGTCATCGGCGGGCTCGTCCCGGCACGGGACGGCCGCGCAGGCGACGACGGTGTAGCCGGCCGGCCGGTGGTGCCCGGCCATCACCGCTCCTCGCGGAAGTCGACGTGGCGGCGCAGCACCGGGTCGTACTTGCGCAGCACCATCCGGTCCGGGTCGGTGCGCCGGTTCTTGCGCGTCACGGTCAGTACTCGTAGGGGTCCGACGGGGCCGGCACGACGCGCAGGTCGCGCACGAGCAGGGTCGGCACCAGGTCCCGCGCCGCGGGCGCCGGGCCGGGCTGCACCGCGCCCCGGACCTCCAGCCAGGTGTCCGGGGCGATCCCGGTCGGCGCGCCGGCCAGCACGACCCGGCTGACCCTGGCGTCGGCGGCGCAGCAGGCGATGCTCAACCGCGCCAGGTGCACGCCGCCGTCGCGGGGCACGGCGAACCCGACCAGGACGACCTCCCGTCCGGCCACCGACGCCGGTTCCCACACCGCGCGCTGGACGAACTCCGACACCGGCAGCGCCGCCGGCCCGTCGGGCAGCGGGGCCAGCCGGGCCCCCTCCCCCGCCGGGAGGCTCACCCCGGCCCGGGCGACCGCGTCCGCACCCAGGGCCGGCGGCGCCACCAGGGCCAGCACCAGCACCGGCACCAGCAACAACCACGGGACGTGCCGCTCGACGACCCCGTGGGCGTGCCCGAGCGCGTCGGTGCCCGACGGCGGACGGGCGTCGCGCGCGACGGCCACCGCCGTCAGCACGACCATGACCGCCCCGGCGACGAGCAGCAGCCAGCGGTGCCCGGGGCGGACGTAGCGCAGGAACGTGTCGTCCGCGGCGATGCGCAGCAACGCGGCCCCCAGCAGGAACAGCAGCGCGTGCTCGGTCTGGCGGCGCATCACCGCACCCCGAGCACGAGCATGCCCGCGCCCACCGCGCACAGCACCGCCACCACGAACGTCGCCGGCGCGAAGCGAGCGGCGAACCCCCGGCCGAAGGTGCCGGCCTGCAGCGCGATCAGCTTCACGTCCACCGCGGGCCCGACGACGAGGAACACCAGCCGGGGCAGCAGCGGCAGCATCGACAGCGACGCGGCCACGAAGGCGTCGGCCTCGCTGCACAGCGCGAGCAGCACGGCGAGCACCGCCAGCACGACGATCGCGAGGACGAGCTGCCCGGCCAGCGCGTCCAGCCACGACGGCGGCACCAGCACCGACAGCACCGCGGCCACCAGCGCGCCGAGGACGAGGAACCCACCGGCGGAGACGAGGTCGTGCCGCGCGGTCTCGGCCAGCACCGCCCACCTGCCCGCGCCCGCGGGCGACCCGGCCCCGCGCCGGGCCCGGGCCGCGATCCACTCCGCCCGCCCGGCCCGCTGCCACAGCCACCCCATCGCGCACGCCGTCGCCAGCGAACCGAGCAACCGGGCCACCGCCATCCCGGGCTCGCCCGGGAACGCCACCGCGGTCGCCACCAGCACCACCGGGTTGACCGCCGGTGCGGCGAGCAGGAACGTCAGCGCGACCGCGTCCGGCACGCCCTGACCGATCAGCCGGCGCGCGACCGGCACCGAGGCGCACTCGCACCCCGGCAGCACCATCCCGGCCACGCCCGCGACCGGCACCGCCCGGCCCGGCCGCGCGGGCAGCAGCCGGCGCAGCGCCGCCGGCGAGACGAACGCCGCGATCACCCCGGACAGCAGCACGCCCAGCACCAGGAACGGCAGTGCCTGCACGCACACCGCCACGAACACCGTCGCCACCGTGCGCACCACCGGCGCCAGCACCGCCTGCTCCAGCCACGGTCGGGCCAGGATCGCGACCACCAGCACGGCGCAGAACACGTGCAGGGACGTCACCCGGGTCCGCCGCGCCGTGATCGTCACGGCGGGCATGCTGCCAGGCGGGCCACGGCGGGCGGGCCGGAACCGGGAAGTCGGCCGATCGGTCACCCCGGAACCCGCGGCGCGCGCGCAGCCCAGTCGACCTGCCCGCCACGGGGAGTCAGCACCGGACGCCCGGCGACCCTGGCGAGATCCACAATCGACCGCACCAACCGGCGCTGGGACCCCAGCATCCGGACCCGGCGCTACTGGCCGCCCGGTGAGCACCGGTGGATCCGCCAGGAGCGGTCCGCCGAGGGGATCAGGACCGTCGACAAGCTCGGCGTCGAGGCCGCCGTCGCCCGGTTGCACCGGCACCCCGCCCGCTCCACAGTGGCACCGGTGCGACTCGAGAACATCGTGTGGGACGCCCGTGACCCCCAGCGGCTCGGCCGGTTCTGGGCGGCCGCGCTCGGCGCGGAGCTGATCACCGACGAGCCGGACGCCGTCGAGGCCCGGCTGCACCTCGCCGACGACGTCTTCCTCGACCTGTGCTTCCAGCGGGTCGCCTCGCCCTCCACCTCACCGGCCCGCCTGCATCCCGACCTCGCCGGCGGCGCGCGGCAGCAGGAGGTCGTGCAGCGCCTGCTCGACCTCGGTGCCGAGCACGCCGACATCGGTCAGGGCGCGGTGCCCTGGGTCGTCCTCGCCGACCCCGAGGGCAACGCCTTCTGCGTGATGGAGGACCGCGAGGTCTACCGCGACCGCGGACCCATCGCCGCACTGCCCCTCGACAGCGCCGATCCGGACCGGGACGCCGCTTTCTGGGCCGGGATCACCGGCTGGATCCGGTGGCCGGGGATGCCCGGGGCGGCGACGCTGCGCCACCCGTCCGGCGTCGGCCCGCTGCTCGAGCTCTGCCCCGAGCCCGAGCCCCGGCGCGGGAAGAACCGACTGCACCTCGACGTGCGCCGCGGTGCCGGGGACGACCGCATCGTCGAGCGCGTGCTGGAGTGGGGAGCGACCCCGCTCGCCGACCCGTCCGAGCACCCCTGGCTCGTGTTCGCCGATCCCTCCGGCAACGAGTTCTGCATCCTGGACCCGGAGTCCGCCACGATCCTCGCTCACGACCGCTGAGCAGGGGCTTTCGCCGCGCCTCGACCGAGGGCGGCGAGGGCGGTGCCGACCTGCTCGCGGAACCGGGCGACGTTGGCCAGCTTGATGTCCTCGTAGCCGCGCACGACGTCGGCCAGCTCGGCGATCGCCACGACCGCGTCGACGGTGCCGGGGTGCAGGTGCCCGAGCGCGCGCCGGACGGTGGCCTGGTACTCGGCGACGAGCTCGCGCTCGACCCGGCGGACGTGGGCGTAGCCGAAGACGTCGAGCGGGGTCCCCCGCAGCCTGCGGGCGGCGCGCAGGACCCGGAAGGCGGGTGCCGCGGTGCGCCGCAGCCGGATCTTGCGCCGGACGCCCATCGCGCGCAGCACGGGCGGGTGCAGCAGCACCGACACCTCGGCGTCCGGGCCGAACTCCGCGTCGCGGCGGGCCCGCTCGACCGGGTCGAGGTGCAGCCGGGCGACCTCGTACTCGTCCTTGTAGGCCAGGAACCGGTGCAGGCCCCGCGCGTAGGCGGTCCCGATCCGCTCCCCCGCCGCCGCGCCGGCCCGGTCGGTGGCCATGGTGGTGACCCGCCGCACCTCCTCGGCGTAGCGGGTGGCGTAGTCGACGCCCTGGTACCCGACGAGGTCGGCCACCCGGGTGGCGAGGACGTCGGTCAGCGCACCGGTCGCCGCGGCCGCCGCGATGCCGGCGGCGACCTCGTCGACCGCGACGACGGGGCGTTCGGGCACGGCGAGCGCCGCCGCCACCGCGGCCGGGTCCGCCACCGCGGCACGGCCCCACCGGAACGCCGCCAGGGTCGCCTCCACCGCGGCGCCGTTGAGCCGGATCGCCCGCTCGACCGCCGCCGCCGACAGCGGCAGGCAACCGTGCTGGTAGGCGGCCCCGAGCAGCAGCATGTTGGCCGGCATGTGGTCGGCGAACAGCGCCTCGGCCAACCCCGAGGCGTCCAGGTGCAGGCTCGCCTCCGCCCGGGTGGCCGAGGCGATCCGGGCGAGGGCGTCGTCCGGACTGTCGGGGAGCACCACCCGGCCGGTGACCATCTGCGCCGTCGGGATGACCGCGGTGTTCACCACGGCGATGGTGCGGTCGGGACGCGCGGCGGCCAGGTTGGCCTCGGCGGCCGCGCCGAGCAGGTCGAACCCGATGAGGACGTCGACGCGGGCCCGGGAGGCGCGCAGCGCGCCGACGATCGGCTCCTTGGCGACCCGGACGTCGCTGACCACCGGGCCGCCCTTCTGGGCCAGCCCGATCTGCTCCAGCCCCGCGGTGTGCAGGCCGTCGAGGTGCGCGGCCATCTGCAGGATCTGGGAGGCCGTGACCACGCCGGTGCCGCCAATGCCGGGCATCCGCAGCAGCACCTCGTCGGAGGTGGTGCGGCGGCGGGGCTCGGGCAGCGCGACGGGCAGCGGCGGCGGCTGCCGGCGCCGGGCGGTGCGGGGTTCGACGAGCAGGAACGACGGGCAGTCGCCCTTCAGGCAGGACAGATCGGAGTTGCAGGACGCCTGGTGGATGCGGGTCCGGCGGCCGAACTCGGTCGCGACCGGCTGCACCGACAGGCAGGTGGAGGCCTCCCCGCAGTCCCCGCAGCCCTCGCAGACCCGCTCGTTGACCACGACCTTCTCGACCGGGGTGGGCAGCGTCCCGCGCTTGCGCAGCCGGCGCTCCTCCGCCGCGCACCGGTCGTCGTGGACGAGGACGGTCACGCCCTCGACGGCCGCGAGCTCGCGCTCGGCCTCGGTGAGCTCGTCCCGACCGCGGACGTCGGCGACCGGGTCGAGCCGCACGCCGCGGTAGGCCGCGGGGTCGGCGGTGGTGATGACGACCTTGCGCACGCCCTCGGTCGCCAGCCACCGCGTCAGCGTGGGGATGTCGAGGCGGCCCTCGGCGCGCTGGCCGCCGGTCATCGCGACGGCGTCGTTGTAGAGCAGCTTGTAGGTGATGCGCACGCCGGCGGCCACCGCCGCGCGGATCGCCAGCGACCCGGAGTGGTGGAAGGTGCCGTCCCCCAGGTTCTGCACGAGGTGGCGGTCGTCGGTGAAGGGGGCCAGCCCGATCCACTGCGCGCCCTCCCCGCCCATCTGGGTGATCCCGACCTGGGTGCCCCGGCCGTGCCCGTCCAGCGCGATCATGGCGTGGCAGCCGATGCCGGCGCCGACGAGCGTGTCGTCGGCGGTGCGGGTGGAGGTGTTGTGCGGGCAGCCGGAGCAGAAGTACGGCGTCCGCGCGGGCACCATCGGCAGCGCGATGCGCGAGCGGCGGGCCGGCGCGAGGGCCTGCAGGTGGGCCGCCGCGGTCGCGGGCAGCCGGTCGCGGCCGAGCCGGGCGGCGAGCGCGCGGGCGACGTCGTCGGCGCCCAGCGCTCCCCGGGCGGACAGCAGCGGGCGGCCGCTCCCGTCGCGCCGTCCGACCACGGCCGGGCCGTCCGGGCGCCCGTAGAGCGCCTCCTTCAGCAGGCCCTCCAGGAACGGGACCTTGTCCTCGACGACCAGCACCTCCGCCAGGTCCCCGGTCAGCTCGGCCAGGGTCGCGGCGTCCACCGGCCACGGCATGCCCAGCTTGATCAGCCGCAGCCCGGCGGCGTCCATGGCCGCCTCGTCCAGCCCCAGGTCGTCCAGCGCCCGCTGCACGACGGCGAAGCCGGTCCCCGAGGCGAGCACGCCGGTGCGCGCCCGCCGGGCGCTGAAGACCGCCCGGTTCAGGCCGGCGGCGCGGGCGTAGGAGCGGGCGAGGTCGAGCCGGCGGGTCAGCATGTCGTGCTCGGCGTCGAGGGAGGCCGGACCCACCAGCGTCGGCGGCTCCCACCGCCGCGCGCGCGGCTCGGGGATGCCCCGCGACAGCGCGCTGACGTCGACGGTCGCCGAGGCGTCGGCGACGTCGGCGACGATCTTCAAGCCGGCCCACAGCCCGGCGGCCCGGGACAGCGCCACGGCGTGCAGGCCGTACTCGACGACCTCGGCGACGGTGCCGGGGGCGAGCAGCGGCATCGACAGGCTCCGGCACATCGGCTCGCAGGAGCTGGGGACCGTCGAGGACTTGCTGGCCGGGTCGTCACCGATGATCGCCACCGCGCCGCCGAGCGGCGCCGTGCCGCTGACGACGCCGTGCCGGATGGCGTCGGCGGCCCGGTCGAGACCGGGGTTCTTGCCGTACCAGAAGCCGACCACCCCGTCGTGGCGGGCGCCGGGCAGCTGCCCCAGCAGCTGCGTCCCGGC
>DASQMQ010000508.1:0-8690 GCA_035645455.1 Pseudonocardia sp. | reverse complement strand
GACGTGCGAGACGTGGCACAGCACCAGCGGGGGAGTGCCCGACCCGGCCAGCGCGCCGGTCAGGGCGGCGCCGACGGCGGCGCGCAGGCGGGCGAGGTTCGACCAGCTGGTCGCGGTCTCCAGGGTCTCCGCGATCGCGCCCGCCCCGAGCAGCGCGTCGCGCAGGTGCGGCGCCTCGAACCGGCCCGCCGCCCAGGCCTCGCCGAGCGCGTCGGACAGCCGGGTACCGCCCAGTGCGGTGAGCGCGTCGGCGCCCGCCGCCGCGGCCTCGGCCACCCCGTCCGGGGTGCCGTCGTAACCGGCCACGGCGAGGCAGCCACCGGTCGACCCGCTCCCGGTGCCGCCCGGCAGGGCGCCGTTCACCGCGGTCTCGGCCTCGTCGGACAGCCGCAGCAGGGTCGGCAGCGGACCGTGCTGGGCGAGCCGGCGCAGCGCGGTGACGCCGTCGGCGAACGAGTCGAACCGCCACGCCTGGTGCACCGACCGCTCGGGCGCGGGGCGCACCCGCAGGGTCAGCTCGGTGATCACGGCGAAGGCGCCCTCGCAGCCCAGCAGCAGCTGGCGCAGGTCCGGCCCGGCCGCGGACGCGGGCGCGCGGCCCAGCACCAGCTCGCCCTCGGGGGTGGCCGCGCGCAGGCCGAGCACCAGCTGGTCGAACCGCCCGTAGCCGGCCGAGGACTGGCCCGAGGAGCGGGTGGCGGCGAACCCGCCCAGGGTGGCGTGCCGGAACGACTGCGGGAAGTGGCCCAGGGTCAGCCCGCGGGCGCGGAGCAGCTCCTCGGCGTCCGGGGCGAGCGTGCCCGCCCGCAGGGTCGCGGTGAGCGACTCGGCGTCCACCGCGACCAACCCGTCGAGGCGGCGCAGGTCGAGCGCGACCACCCCGGCGAACCCGGCCCGGCGCGGGGTGAGCCCGCCGACCACCGAGGTGCCGCCGCCGAACGGCACGACGGCGACCCGGTGCGCGGCGCACAGCCGCAGCACGGCCAGCACCTCGTCGTGGTCGGCCGGCAGCAGCACGGCGTCCGGCGCGTCGGTGGCGTCGCCGGCGCGCAGCCGGACCAGGTCGGCGGTGGAGCGGCCGCGGGTGTGCCGGACCCGGGTCTCGTGGTCCTCCCGGACGTGCCCGGCGCCGACCAGGTCGGCCAGTGCGGCCCGGGCGGCCGCGGGCAGCTCGACCGGCGGGAGCCGGACGTCGGCCAGCGCGACCGGCGCCCGCTCCCCGGGTGCCACGCCGAGCGCCTGCTCCAGCAGCGCGACGACGCCGGCGGGCAGCGCCCGGGACCGGTCCGGGTCGCCCCAGCCGTACCAGAGCATGTCGCGGGACCGCGTCGTCGTCGCCACGTCCACCTCTCCTCGGATCGTCGGAATACCGTTACACTGTGACAGGTGACGTCGATGCGTAACAAGCCGGTTCGGCCGGATGACGCAGCCGTCCTCGACGCGGCCCTGCACTGCGTGCTCGCGGTCGGGGTGCGCCGCACCACCCTCACCGACGTCGCGCGGCGGGCCGGAGTCTCCCGGATGACGCTCTACCGGCGCTGGCCGGACCTGGACGCCCTGGTCGCCGACCTGATGACCCGCGAGCTGCTCGCGGTCGCGGGGGACGGGCTGGGCGTGGCGGCCGCGGACCGCGCGACCCTGGTCGACCGGGTGGCCGACGTCCTGGACCGGCTGCGCGTGCACCCGCTCATCCGCAAGATCGTCGACGTCGACCCCGACCTGCTGCTGCCCTACCTCCTGCACCGCCGCGGGCGCAGCACCGACGCCTTCCTCCGGCAACTGGTCCAGGCCGTGGCCACCGCCCAGGTGGGGGGGAGCGTGCGGGCCGGCGACCCCGCCGTGCTCGGCCGGTTCCTGCTGCTCACCGGGCAGGCCTACGTGCTGTCGGTCGCCGCCGTCGCCGGGGACGTGGCCCCGGAACAGCTCACCGCCGAGGTGCGCGAGCTGATCGACAGGTACCTGCGACCGTGACCATCCCGCCGACCACCTCGTCGAACACCTCGCCGACCACCTCGCTCAACGCCGCCCGCCGCGCCCGCGAGCTGGCCGCGCTCGACGGCGGCGACGTCGTCGACGTGCTGGTCGTCGGGCTCGGGGTGACCGGGGCGGGGGTCGCGCTCGACGCCGCCTCCCGCGGCCTGTCCGTGGTCGCGGTCGACGCGCACGACCTGGCCTTCGGCACCTCCCGGTGGAGCTCGAAGCTGGTGCACGGCGGGCTGCGCTACCTGGCCGCCGGGCAGGCCGGGGTGGCCTGGGCGAGCATGACCGAGCGGCGGGTGCTGCTGGAGCGGGTGGCTCCGCACCTGGTCCGCCCGCTGCCGATGCTGCTGCCGGCGCGCGGCCGGCGCGGCGTGCTCACCGGGGCCGGCCTGGTCACGGCCGACCTCATGTCCCGGGCGGCCGGCACCCGGCGGGCGACGCTGCCCCGCCCGCGGCGGGTGGGCGCGGCCGAGGCGGCCCGGCTCGCCCCGGCGGTGCGCCGCGCCGGCCTGCGCGGGGGCTGGGTGTCCTGGGACGGACAGCTGATCGACGACGCCCGGCTGGTCGTCGCGCTGGCCCGCACCGCGGCCGGGCTGGGGGCCCGGGTGCTCACCCGCTGCCGGGCCACCGCGCTGACCGGCGACGGCGCCCGCATCCGGGACGAGCTCACCGGCGACGCCGTCGACGTGCGGGCCCGCGCGGTGGTCAACGCGGCCGGGGTGTGGGCGGGCGGCCTGGTCGACGGGGTGGCGCTGCGGCCGTCGCGGGGCACCCACCTGGTGCTGCCCGCCGCCGCACTCGGCCACCCGACCGCCGCGCTGACCGTGCCCGTCGGCGGGTCGCTGTCCCGCTACGTCTTCGCGCTGCCCCAGCCCGACGGCCTGGTCTACCTCGGCATCACCGACGAGCCCGCGGACGGCCCGGTGCCCGACGTGCCGGAGCCGACCGAGGCCGAGATCGAGATGCTGCTCGACGTGCTCAACGGGGCGCTGGCGGTGCCGGTGCGCCGGGCCGACGTGCTCGGCGCGTTCGCCGGGCTGCGCCCGCTGCTCGCCGCGGGGGAGGGGGCCGGCGCCGACCTGTCCCGCCGGCACGCCGTGCTGACCTCGGCCGACGGCGTGGTGACCGTGGTCGGCGGCAAGCTGACCACCTACCGGGCGATGGCCCAGGACGCGGTGGATGCCGCGTTGGCGGCCCGCGGCATCGCGGCGCCGTCGAGCCGGACGCGCAGGCTGCCGCTGGTCGGCGCCGGTCCCGTCCCGGCGGGCGTGCCCGTCCGGCTGGTGGAGCGCTACGGCGCCGAGGCCGCCGCCGTCGCGCGCTGCGGCTCGCTCACCCCGATCGCCGACGGCGTGCCGACGACCCCGGCCGAGCTGGCGTGGGCCGTGCGCCACGAGGGCGCCCTGGACGTCGACGACCTCCTCGACCGGCGGACGCGGGTCGGGCTGGTGCCCGCCCACCGCGTCCGCGCCGAACCGGCGGCCCGGCGGGCGCTGGGCTGACGAGCACATCGCGATCGCGCGACGGATCGTGGTGGGGGGCGACCGGACCCGGGGGCCCAAGCGCCGCGTCCCCGGCCGACGGGAACGCGGCGCGGGGGTCACTCCCGGTCGGTCAGCGGCGGTGGGCGTCGCGCTCGTCGCGACCCGGCCACAGCTTGGCGCCGATCAGGCCGCCCAGCGCGGCGGCGACCATGGACAGGCCCAGACCCAGCGCGGCCCAGCCGGCCGTCTGCTGCGCGGCCTGGGTGGCCTCGGCGACGTTCACGTCGGCCCCGATGCTCTGCAGGTCGACGAACTGGCCGACGGTGTCGGCCAGGGCACCGGCCAGGGCACCTCCGCCGAGCAGGCCGAAGGCCAGCAACCCGACGACCGAGACCGCCCACGCGACGATCCCGTTGACCATGCCGTCGTTGGCGCGGCGCCACAGCGCCGATGCCCCGGCCGCGGCCCCGCCGATGAAGAACGCGATCAGGGCGAGCACGCCGCTGACGATCGCGCGGGTGGTGCCGTTGCCCTCGTCGCCCAGGTCCAGCCAGCCCAGGGCGAAGAACAGCAGCTGCAGGACGAGGTAGACCGTCAGGGCGGTCAGCGCCCCGGTCCACACCGCGCCCCAGCGGATCCGGTCGTGGCGGATGTCGCCGCCGGTGTCCCGTACCCGGGTGCGGACGTCGTCGCCCACGCCCGTGGTGTCGTGGGCGCCGCCGTTGACGGCGTGCGCGCCCTCGCCGGTGTTCCTCGGTCCGGCCCTGGTCGAGCCGGGGTCCGCGTTCGCGGTCATGTGGTGTCCTCTCGTGGTCGTCACCTCCGCTGGTGCGGCGTGCGACTACGGGGTCCCACGCGACCGCCGATGCACACCCCCGTGATTCCCTTGTTACCTGCCGGGTGGGATCGGCAACGGTGTCGTCGGTCCCGGGGTGGGTCCACCCGGGCCGCTGCGCAGCAGCGCGGCCAGCTGGGCGGCCGGGACCGGGCGGCCCCAGAGGAAGCCCTGCCCGTAGCGGCAGCCCAGGCCGCGCAGCTGCGCGGCCTGCTCCGCGGTCTCCACCCCCTCGGCCACCGGGACCAGCCCGAACGCCTCGACCACGCCGAGGATCGACGCCGCGATCCGGTGCTGGCGGGGGTCGGCGTCCAGGCCGGTGATCAGCGTCCGGTCGATCTTGACCACGTCCACCACCAGCCCCCGGACGTAGCTCAGCGACGAGCAGCCGGTGCCGAAGTCGTCGATGGCCACCCCGACCCCGGCCGCGCGCAGCGCGGCCAGTGCCAGCACGGTCTGCGGATCCTCGCCGATGGTGCGGGTCTCGGCGATCTCCAGCAGCAGGTCGGCCGGCGGCACCCGGTACCGGGTCAGGCACGCCACCACGTGGTCGGTCAGCCCCGGCGACCGGAACCCGACCCCCGAGACGTTGACGTGCACCGCGAAGTCCGCCGCGCCCAGCACGGTCCGCCGCCAGTGCGCCATCTGGCGCACGGCCACGTCGAGCATCCAGCGGTCCAGCGCGACGATCAGCCCGGTGTCCTCGGCGACGGAGAGGAACTCGACCGGCTCGAGCACCCCGCGCACCGGGTGGTGCCAGCGCACCAGCGCCTCCACCGCCGCCGTGCGGCCGGTGCTGAGCTCGACGATCCGCTGGTAGTGCACCAGCAGCTGCCCGCAGGTCATCGCGGTGCGCAGCTCGTCGGCCAGCCGGACCCGCGACAGCGCCACCGCGTGCATGGCGGGTTCGTAGACCTGCAGCGAGCCGCGCGACCGGGCCTTGGCCGCGTACATCGCGGTGTCCGCGTCGCGCAGCAGGGTGTCGGCGTCGTCGCCGGTGGCGGGGTCGGCGTCGGCGGTCGCGAAGCGCACGCCGACGCTGGCGCTGACCCAGCAGGACTGGCCCCCGGCGCGGATCGGTCTGGCCAGGGCCCGCAGCACCCGGTCGGCCACCTCCAGCACCTGCTCGACGGTGGCGTCCACGACGACCAGGGCGAACTCGTCGCCGCCCAGGCGGGCCACGGTGTCCCCGTCGCGCACCGACGTGCGCAGCCGGGTCGCCACTTCGACCAGCAGCTCGTCACCGACGGGGTGGCCGAAGCTGTCGTTGACCGCCTTGAACCCGTCCAGGTCCAGCACCAGCACCGCGGGCGGGGTGGTCCCGCGCCCGGCCCGCCGGATGGCCCGGCCCAGGCGGTCGGCGAGCAGGGTGCGGTTGGCCAGCCCGGTCAGCGGGTCGTAGAGCGCCAGCCGGCGCAACTGCTGCTGGGCCAGCTCCAGCTGCCTGGTCCGCTCCGCGACCCGCTCCTCCAGGTCGGCGTTGAGCGCCTGCAGCTCCTCGGCCAGCATGTTGATCCCGACGATCACCGCGTCGATCCGGTCGGCGGCCGGCGACGGGGGCAGCCGGGCCTCGAGTCCGCCGGCGGCCAGCTCGACGACCAGCTCGACCACCTGGTCGAGCCGCAGGTCGTGGTCCTCAGGTACCGGGATCGACATGGGCGGACTCGTGGCGCAACCACGCCACGGCGTCGGGCTCGGAGGTGGAGAACCGGATCGGCCCGGGGATGGCGCTCACGCCGAGCGCGAAGTCGACGATCACCCGGTCCACCGGTGAGCGGCCCAGCAGGGCGATCGCCGAGGCCGAGCCGGGCCGGGTGAGGACCGCCAGGTGAGCAGGACCAGACCGGTCGGGTCGACCCGGACGGTCATGGCATCGTCACGCTCGGTCGGACTGCTCACCCCCGGCAGACTAGCCCAGGGCGCCCGGTGCGGCGCCGGGGCCCGGCAGCCGGTCCGCCGCCCGTCATCCACGGCTGACCAGCGGTGATGTCCGGGCTACCGCCATCTGCTGACCGCGCTGGTGACCCGTTCGGGTTATCCCCGGACCCACCGTCCGCGGTGGCGGGCAACGCCCGGCAGGTCCACCGGACGCCTCCGTCCAGTGGACGTGCCGGTGCGCCGGGTCGGACTGCTTCTGCTTCGCCGCCGCCGGCTGCCATCGGGTCGTCGGCGGTGCGCGGGCGGGTGCTCCGTGCGGCGCGGATGATCGGCCCGGTCCTATGCTGACCGTGGTGGTCACGGCGCCGCCGGTGGATCGGGGGCGCGGATGAACCTGGAGAAGGTGGTCTTCGGCTTCTTCGTGCTGCTGGCCGCCACCCTGAACTTCGGGTTCTTCCTCGGCGACATCGACGACCCCGAGGTGCACAGCGTCTACGAGCTGTTCGCCGCCATCGTGATCAGCCTGATCGCCACGGTGCTGAAGTTCGGCGACCGCACCCAGATCGGCGCCGTGCACCTGGCCACCAGCCTGGTCGCGGACCTGCAGCTGGTCGCGGCCGCGATCGTCTGGACCTACGCCTCCTACGTCGCGGTCGACGGGCTGACCCCGTCGGCGATGGCCAGCGTGGTGTCGCTGTCGGGCGGGGCGCTGTTCGCCAACGTGGTCTCGGTGGTCCTGCTGGTCGTCGAGACCGTGTCCTACCACCGGCGGTAGGGGGCGGGCGTGGGCAACCCGCTGCTGGTCTTCTGGATGCGCCTGGTCGGCCAGGACGGCGAGGACGGCGCGGACGCGGACGCCCGGCTGGCCCGGCGGTTGCGCCGGCGGATCCCGCGGGCCTCGGCGGTGCAGGCCGAGGCCACGATCTTCCTGGTCCTGCGCCGGATGCGGGCCCCGCTGATCGTGCTGATCGTGATCTTCGCGGTGAGCGTGGTGGGGCTGAGCCTGGTGCCCGGGCAGGCGCCGGACGGCACGCCGACCCGGATGAGCGTCTTCGACGCGTTCTACTTCATGAGCTACACCGCCACCACCATCGGCTTCGGCGAGCTGCCCGACCCGTTCAGCCCGGCCCAGCGGATGTGGGTGACCGCGACCATCTACCTGACGGTGGTCGGCTGGGCCTACGCCATCGGCTCGCTGCTCGCGCTGCTGCAGGACCGGGCGTTCCGGCAGGCGATGGCGCTGCAGCACTTCACCCGCAAGGTCCGGCGGCTGCGCGAGCCGTTCCTGCTCGTCGTCGGGCACGGCGCCACCGGCGAGCTGCTCAGCCGGTCGTTCGACGAGCTGGGCCGGCGCGTGGTGGTGATCGACATCAACGACGACCGGGTCGACTCGCTGGAGCTGGGCCACTACCACGCCGACGTGCCCGGCCTGGTCGCCGACGCCCGCGACCCCGGCCACCTGGGCGTGGCCGGGCTGGCCAACCCGCAGTGCGAAGCGGTGCTGGCGCTGACCAACGACGACGAGGCCAACCTGACCGTCACGATGACCGCCGCGCTGCTGCGCCCGGACCTGCGGGTGGTGGCCCGGACCACGTCCGGCGCGGTCGCCGACCGGATGCGCGCCTTCGGCAGCCCGAGCGTGGTCGACCCGTTCGACCGGTTCGGCGAGCACCTGGGACTGGGCATCCGGGCGCCGTCGTCCTACCAGCTGGTGAGCTGGTTGCAGGGCGGACCGGGAGCGGAGCTGCCCGCGCGGGGGCACCCGCCGGCCCGCGGCCGCTGGGTGGTCTGCGGGTACGGCCGGTTCGGCCGGGAGCTGGTCGCCGACCTGCGCGCCGAGGGCATCGACGTGACCATCGTCGACCCGGCGGTCGAGCCGGCGGTCGACCCGCGGGAGCCCGGTTCGGTGGCCGGTGACGGCGTCGAGCCCGACGTGCTGGAGCGGGCCGGGGTGGCCGCGGCGGTGGGCTTCGTGGCCGGTGCCGACAACGACCCCAACAACCTGTCGATGATCGCCGCCGCCCGGCGGCTGAACCCGTCGGTGTTCGTGGTCGCCCGGCAGAACCGGCCGGCCAGCGCGCCGCTGTTCACCGCGATGGAGGTCGACTCGCTGCTGGTGCCCACCGAGCTGGTGGCCCACGAGGTGTACGCCCAGCTGAGCACCCCGCTGCTGTGGCGGTTGGTGCAGGAGATCCCGCACCAGGACGACGCCTGGGCGGCCCGGCTGGTCGACCGGGTGACCGGGTACTGCGGCGACCGGCTGGACGCCATGTGGAAGGTGCGGCTGGACCGGACCGAGGCCCCGGCGGCGCAGGAGTGGCTGCGGTCCGGGGAGGCCCGCATCGGCGCCCTGCTGCGCGACCCCGACGACCGGGACACCCCGCTCGCGATCGTCGTGCTGCTGGTGCTGCGCGACGGCGAAGCGCTGCTGGCCCCCGACGACGACCTCGCCCTCGCCCCCGGCGACGAGCTGCTGCTCACCGGGCTGGCCCCGGCCCGCCGCAGCCTGGAGG
>DASQMQ010000507.1:0-12514 GCA_035645455.1 Pseudonocardia sp. | reverse complement strand
CCTACATGACCGCGTCCATGCTGGTCCCGGTGGCGCAGCGGAGCGGCGCGCCGGTGCTGCTGATCAACCTGCAGCCCACCGAGCGGATGGACCACGCGACCTTCGACACCGGGGCCTGGCTGGCCTACTGCGGGGCCTGCCCGCTGCCGGAGATGGCCAACGCCTTCGAGCGGGCCGGGGTCGGGTTCCGGTCGGTGTCGGGGTACCTGGAGGACGAGCGGGCCTGGGCGCGGATCGCCCGCTGGGTGCGCGCCGCCGGGGTGCGCGGGGCGCTGCGGCACGCCCGGCACGGCCTGATGGGCCACCTCTACCCGGGCATGCTCGACGTCTCCACCGACCTGACCGCGGTGTCGGCGCAGCTCGGCGGGCACGTCGAGGTCCTGGAGGTCGACGACCTGCGGGTGCGGGTCGCCGAGGTCACCCACGACCAGGTCGCCGAGCGGGTGGCGCTGACCCGGCAGGTCTTCGACGTCGACGACGGCGTGGACGGCGGCGTGGATCCAGCCGACCTGGCCTGGGGGGCGAAGGTGTCGGTCGGGCTGGACCGGCTGGTCGAGGACTTCGCGCTGGACTCGCTGGCCTACTACCACCGCGGTCTGGACGGCGAGCAGCACGAGCGGCTGGGCGCCGGGCTGATCCTGGGCGCCTCGCTGCTCACCGCCCGCGGGATCCCGGCCGCGGGGGAGTACGAGCTGCGCAACTCGATCGCCATGCTGGTCATGGACCGGCTGGGGGCGGGCGGGTCGTTCACCGAGCTGCAGGCCCTGGACTTCACCGCCGGGGTGGTCGAGATGGGCCACGACGGGCCCGCGCACCTGGGCATCGGTGCGCGCCGGCCGGTGCTGCGCGGGCTCGGCGTCTACCACGGCAAGCGCGGCTGGGGGGTGTCGGTGGAGTTCGACGTCCGGCCCGGCCCGGTCACGCTGTGCGGGCTCGGCCAGCGCCGCGACGGCCGCTACGTGCTGGTCGCCGCGGAGGGCGAGGTGGTCGACGGCCCGCACCTGGCGATCGGCAACACCACCTCGCGGGTCGACTTCGGGGTCGACCCCGGCGAGTGGACCGACGCCTGGAGCGCCTCGGGGGTCGACCACCACTGGGCGCTGGGCACCGGGCACCGGGCCGCCGAGCTGGCCGCCGTCGCCGAGCTGACCGGCCTGGAGTTCGTCCGGGTGCGCGTCGGGTGAGCGTGCGGGTCGCCGCGGTCGACCTCGGGGCGTCCAGCGGGCGGGTGATGGCCGCGGACGTCGGGCCGGACCGGTTGACGCTGACCGAGGTCGGCCGGTTCCGCAACGGCGGGGTGCGGCTGCGCGACACCCTGCACTGGGACGTGCTGGCGCTCTACCGGGGGATGCTCGACGGGCTGCGCGTCGCCGGCGGCCCGGACGGGCGGCTGGACGGGGTCGGCATCGACTCCTGGGCGGTCGACCACGGCCTGCTCGACGCCACCGGCGCGCTGCTGGGCAACCCGGTGCACTACCGCGACGCCCGCACCGAGGGCGTGGCCGACCGGGTGCACGCCACACTGCCCGCCGCCGGGCTGTACGCCACCACCGGCGTGCAGGTGCTGCCGTTCAACACCGTCTACCAGCTCGTCGCCGCGGCGGGCAGCCCGCAGCTCGCCGCGGCCCGCGACCTGCTGCTGGTGCCCGACCTGCTCGGGTACTGGCTCACCGGCGCGAAGGCCGCCGAGGTCACCAACGCCTCCACCACCGGCCTGCTCGACGTCCGGGCTCGGGCCTGGGCGACCAACCTGATGACCCGGATCGGTATCGACCCCGACCTGTTCGCGCCGCTGGTCGAGCCGGGGGAGCGGGTCGCTGACCTGACCGCGCCCGTGCTCGCCGACAGCGGACTGGCCGGCTCGGTCCCGCTGATCGCGGTCGGTTCGCACGACACCGCGTCGGCGGTGGTCGGGGTGCCCGCCGAGGGTCCGCGGTTCGCCTACGTCGCCTGCGGAACCTGGTCGCTGGTCGGGGTGGAGCTGCCCGCCCCGGTCCTCACCGAGGCCGGCCGGGCGGCGAACTTCTCCAACGAGCTGGGTGTCGACGGCACCGTGCGCTACCTGCGCAACGTGATGGGGCTGTGGCTGTTGCAGGAGTGCCTGCGCGAGTGGGGTGAGCCCGACCTGGGCCCGTTGCTGGCCGCCGCGGCGGCCGAGCCCGGCCTGACCGCCGTGGTCGACGCGGGCGCCCCGGAGTTCCTGGCGCCCGGGGACATGGCCGCCCGCATCGCCGCGGCCGGCACCCGGCTCGGCTTCCCCGCCCCGGCCTCCCGGGCGGCCACCGTGCGCTGCATCCTCGACAGCCTCGCCCTCGCCCACCGCCGCTCCGTCCGGGAGGCGGTCGCCCTGTCCGGTCAGGAGGTCGACGTGGTGCACGTCGTCGGCGGGGGAGCCCGCAACGGGCTGCTGTGCCGGCTCACCGCGGACGCCTGCGGGTTGCCGGTGGTGGCCGGGCCGGTCGAGGCCTCGGCGCTGGGCAACGCGCTGGTGCAGGCGCGGGCGCTGGGCGCGGTGGCCGGCGGCCTGGACGATCTGCGCGCCCTGCTGCGCCGCACCCAGGACCTGACGCGCTACGAGCCCGCCGGCGACGACTCCGCCTGGGCGGCCGCCGAGCAGCGCCTGCACCCCTGACGGCACCGCCCGCCACCGGCGTCGGCATCGCCCCGCCAATGGAGGTTCAGGAAGGCCACCTTCCTGCCCTGTGGGTTCTGGAAGGTGGCCTTCCTGAACCTCGGTGGGGGATGCCGGCGGTCAGGCGCCGAAGGCGTGGCGGGCGTGGGAGAGGAAGGCGCCGACCGCGGGCGCCGGGCGGGCGCCCCAGACCAGGCCCAGCAGGGCGAGGTCGTCGACGTCGTCGATCAGGCGGGCGTGCAGGCCCTCGTGCCCGGCCACCATCGATTCCGACAGCACCGCCGCGCCCAGGCCGCGGCCCGCCAGGTCGAGCACCGCGCCGGGCGCGGTGGCCTGCAGGGCGACGGCGGCGCGCACGCCGCGGGCCGCGCACGCCCGGTCCAGCACGGCCCGGATGCCGGTGCCGGCGGGCAGGCAGACCAGCGGGTGGCGGTTGACCTCGTCGAGGGTGACCCGGGCCAGGTCCAGCAGGGGGTGGGGCCGCGGCACGGCCACCACGAGGCGCTCGCGCAGGATCGGCAGCGCGCCGAGGTCGGCCGGCGGGTCGCCGGCCGCACCGATCAGCGCCACGTCCAGGGTGCCGGCGCGGACCCGTTCCACCAGGTGGTCGGAGTCGTCCTCCAGCACGCTGATCGCGATCCCCGGGTGCGCCCGGCGGAACGCGGCCAGGGCGTCGAACAGCGGGGTCACCGTGCAGGCGGTGACCATGCCGACGACCAGCCGGCCGCGGAGCACGCCGACGACCTCGTCGACCGCGGTCCGCACGGCCGCCGCGGCGGCGAGCGCGGCTCTGGCGTGCTCCAGCGCCGCCTCGCCGGCCGCGGTCAGCGTCGCCGTCCGGGCGGAGCGGTCGAACAGCGGCGCGCCCAGCTCCCGTTCGAGCTGCCGGACCTGGGCGCTGATCCCGGGCTGGCTGACGTGCAGCCGGTCCGCGGCCCGGGTGAAACCGGCCTCCTCGGCGACCGCCACGACGTACTCCAGCTGGCGCAGCTCCATAACTGTCGATTATAGCTTTCGGCTGATCTGTCTCTTGGACTTCTGGACGGCGTGGACGCAGGGTGGGAGGACCGAACGGAGGAGGAGTGCCATGTCGCAGGAGAAGGCCCGCCGACCCGAGGACCTCACCCGGCTGTTCGTCGAGCGGGCCAACGCCGGGGACGCCGACGGCATCGCCGTGCTCTACGAGCCCGACGCCGTGATGGCCTACCCGCCGGGGCAGCAGACCGCCGGCCGGGCAGCCATCCGCGAGCTCTGGGCGGCCGTGCTGGAGCACCGGCCGCGGTTCGAGCCGGAGGACCCGCTGCCCACCCTGGTCGCCGGGGACATCGCGCTCACCTCGACCCCGGCGAAGGACGGCACCGGCATCCGCACGCAGGTCGTGCGCCGCCAGCCCGACGGCAGCTGGCTGCGCCTGCTCGACCAGCCCGAGTCGTCGCCGGCCCGCTGAGCGGGACACCGGGGCCGTCCGGGCGGCCCGAAGCGCCCCGGTGTCCGGCGCGGCGGCTCAGCGGGCGGGGAGGTCGATCAGGTGGTCGCCGGTGTCCTCGTCCCACTCCAGGGTGACCAGGTCCCGGGCCCGGGCGGCCTTGACGAAGGACAGGAACGTGTTGAACCCGTAGCGCTTCTCGCTGAAGTCGGGCTGCCGCTTGCGCAGCTGGTTCTTCAGCCCGCTCAGCGGCGGGCGCGAGGTGGGCGTGCGCAGCTTGCCGACCACGTCGACCAGCAGCCCGAAGGCGTCGTCCTCGGCCGAGTCGTCCTGCGGGAAGGACAACTCGGGGTCGCCCTGCGCCGATCCCGGGCGCAGCTCGACCACGCGCTCGGCCGCCAGCCGGCGCAGCAGTTCCCCGAAGCTGCGGAACCCGTGGTCGGCCTCGTCGAAGGTGGGGTCCTTGCGCAGGATGGCCCGCTTGACCCGGGAGGCCAGGACCGGGCCGTCGGCGTGCCGCTGCAGGCCGGCCAGCGTGCGCGCGACCAGGTCGCCCAGGTCCTCGTCGCCGGATGCCATCGCGGGGGACTCCGCGTCCGGCTCGCCGGCGGGCGCCGGCGTCCGGGACGGCGGCGCCGGCGGTGTCACCGGCTGCTTGGTCGGGGGAGCGGTCGGGGGCACGGGTGCGTCGGCGGGTGCCGGGGTCGTCGGGGACGTGGCAGTCGTCGGGGACGCCACCGGTGCCCGACCGCGCCGAGCCGGGCGCCGCGGCGGCTGGGACGACTCGACCCCGGGCAGCCGGTCGTAGAACAGGAACTCGTCGCAGGCCGGCGGCAGCAGCGCCGAGGTCGACGACTGCACCCCGATGCCGATCACCCGCTTGTCCAGCTCGCGCAGCTTGTGCACCAGCGGGGTGAAGTCCGAGTCGCCGGTGCCGATGGCGAAGGTGGTGATGAAGCCCCGCTCGTAGGCCAGCTGGATCGCGTCCACCGCCATCTTGATGTCCGCGGCGTTCTTCCGGGACCCGCCGATCCGCTGCGGGATCTCGATCAGCTCGACCTGCGCCCTGGCCAGCAGCCGGCGGTCCTCGTCGAAGGCCGACCAGTCGGCGTAGGCCCGCCGCGCCACCACGCGGCCCCGCTCGGCCAGCGCGTCGGCGATCGGGCCGAAGTCGAACGGCACCACGCCCAGCCCGTCCCGGGCCCCGATGGCCAGGTTCTCGTAGTCGAGGAACAGCGCGATGCGCTCGTCGTCGGTGATCACGCAGCCTCCCGGCCCCCGGCCCACCCGTCGGGAACGACGTCATGGGATCAACAGGCCCTTATTCGATCCCACAACGTCGTTCCCGACGGAGGCGGGGTGGGTCGGGGCGGTCAGGTGTCGGCGTAGAGCCAGTCGACGTGGCGGTAGTCGAGGGGGTCGCGGTCGCGGAGCAGGGCGTTGCGGACGGCGCGGAACAGGCCGTCGGCGTGCCACAGCTCGCCCCAGTCCCGGGCCGTGCGCTGCACGACGGCGGTGCGCGCAGTGCGGGCCGCGGAGTAGTCGACCAGCGCGGCGTCCCAGTCGCCGGACCGCTTCACCACCTGCGTGGCCAGGCAGTCGGCGTCCTCCAGCGCCTGGCAGGCGCCCTGGGCGAGGTACTGCAGCATCGGGTGCGCGGCGTCCCCGATCAGGGCCAGCCTGCGGTCGACCCAGCGGTCGACCGGCTCCCGGTCGTACATCCGCCACCGGCGGTCCCGCCACAGGTGCGGCAGCGCGGCGCGGACCGCCGCGCAGGCACCGTCGAACGCCGCGTCCAGCTCGTCCGGGGTGCCCCAGTCGGCCTCGCCGGCCAGCGCCCGGGGTGAGCGGAACACCGCCACCTGGTTGAAGACCTCGCGCCGGCGCAGCGGGTACTGCACGAAGTGGCAGCCCGGCCCGACGTGCACGACGACGTCGTCCATGGCCAGCGAGCCGACGTCGAGCCGGTCGACGGGCAGCGCACCGCGGTAGGCGACGTAGGCCGAGCTGACCGGCTCGTCGGCGCTGAGCACCCCGCGCAGCCGCGAGCCCAACCCGTCGGCCGCCAGCACCAGCGCGCCCCGGTCGCGGCGGTGTCCGGCCACCGCGACCGCCTGCCCGGCGCCGATCTCGACGGCGGTCACCGCGGCGTCGGTGACCAGGTCCACGCCCGCGGCCCGGCACGCCTCGAGCAGGATCCGGTGCAGGTCGCTGCGGTGGATCACGACGTACGGCGCGCCGTAGCGGCGCCCGACGTCGGCCAGGTCGAGGTGGGTGAGCTCGCCGCCGTCGAGGGCATCGCGCAGGACGATCCGGCGGGGCAGCACGCCGGCCTCGACGACGGCGTCGAGCAGCCCCCACGAGCGCAGGATGCGGGTGGCGTTCGGGGCCACCTGCAGTCCGGCGCCCACCTCACCGAACTCCGCCGCCTGCTCCAGCACCCGCACCGCGCGACCGGTGCGGGTCAGTGCGAGCGCGACGGACAGCCCGCCGATGCCGCCGCCGACGACCACCACGTCGACGTCGGCGACCGCCGGTGCGCTCACGCCGGTGCGTCGACCTGCACCCGGTCGGCGTGCAGCCGCTCGAAGATCGGGGTGTCGCTGAACCGGAACAGGTCCAGCCCGGTGTCCGCGGTGACCGTCAGCGGCGCCCAGGACGGCACCGCGACCAGGTCGCCGCGCTGCACGGTCCACTCGCGCTCCCCGACGCGCACCGTCCCGGTGCCCTCGAAGACCTGCCAGACCGCCGACCCGACCTCCCGGCGGGTCGCGGTGCGCGCCCCCGGACGCAGCCGGTGCATCTCGGCCCGGATGGTCGGCATGACGTCGCCGCCGGTGGTCGGGTTGCTGAACCGGATCGCCGCGTGGCCGGGCTCCAGCACTCCCGGGTGGCCCTCGTCCTCCAGGGCGAGCTGGTCGGCCAGCGCGGCGTCGGTGTGCTCCCAGCGGTAGGCCGCGATCGGCGAGCTCGGCCGCCGGTCCGGCGCCGACACCGGGCGCAGCCCCGGGTGCGCCCACAGCCGCTCGGCCCGCGACCGGGCCGGGGTCGAGTGGTCGGCGACCCGGTCCGGGCCCAGCTCGAAGAACGCCGATCCGGTGGCGTGCACGAACGGGATGTCCAGCCCGTCCAGCCAGGCCATCGGGGTGTCGGACCGGTTGTGGTGGCCGTGGAACCGCCAGCCGGGGGTGAGCAGGAAGTCCCCGCGGCGCATCGCCACCGGGTCGTCGTCGACCACGGTCCACACGCCCTCGCCCTCCACCACGAAGCGGAACGCGTTCTGGGTGTGCCGGTGCACGGGGGCGTCCTCGCGCGGGTTGAGGTACTGGATCGCCGCCCACAGCGTCGGGACGGCGTAGGGGGCACCGCCCAGGCCCGGGTTGGCCAGGGCGATGGCCCGGCGCTCGCCGCCCCGCCCGACCGGCACCAGCTCGCCGGAGCGCTCCGCCAACCGCAGCAGGTTCTGCCAGCGCCAGACGTGGGCCAGGGCCGCGGGGCGCGGGCTGGTCGGCATCAGGTCGCCGATCTCGGTCCACAGCGGGACCAGCAGCTCGGACTCGAAGCCGCGGTAGAGCTCCTCGAGCTCCGGCGACGGGACGGGCTGGCCGGGCCCGTCGACCGCCCGCAACGAGACGGGCGAGGTCACCGGGTCGATGGTGGAGGTCATGCCGTGACGCTACGAGCGTCCCGCGGCGCGGGAGCTACTGTTCTGCTGTGCAGAACCGACCGACCTACGCCATCGACTCGGTCGACCACGCCCTGCACCTGGTGACGTTGCTGCAGCAGGAGGGGCCGCTGCGGGTCAGCGAGGCCGCCCAGCGGCTCGGCGTGGCCCGTTCCACCGCGCACCGGCTGCTCGCGATGCTGGTCTACCGGGACTTCGCCGAGCAGGCGCCGGACCGCCGCTACCGCGCCGGGCCGGCGCTGCGTCGCCCGGCCGCGGTCGAGCCGGCGAGCCGGGTGCGCCGGCTGGCGCTGGCGCACCTGCGCGCGCTCACCGAGTCGGTCGGCGAGACCACCAACCTGATGACCGTGCTCGGCGACCGGGCCCGGTTCGTGGCCACCGTCGAGTGCACCCAGGTGCTCCGGGTGGGGGACCGGGAGGGGCGGATGCTGCCCGCGCACCTGACCTCCGGCGGCAAGGCCGTGCTCGCCGCCCGCCCGGACGCCGACGTGGTCGCCCTCTACACCGGTCCGGCAGCCACCGCCGACCCACCGGTGCCGGACCTGCCCGCCCTGCTGCGGGAGCTGGGCCGGATCCGCCGCCGCGGGTTCGCCGTCAACGACGGCGGCACCGAGCCCGGGGTCACCGCGATCGGCCGGGTGCTGCGCGATCCCGCGGGCCCCGCCTCGATGGCGGTGTCCATCGCGATGCCGGCCACCCGGTTCTCCCGCGACCGGCTCGCCGGCTGGGCGCGCAGCCTGGCCGCCACCGCCCAGCGGATCGAGGACGAGCTCGCCGCGCCGCGCTGAGGGTCGCGACGAGGTTGCCGCGACGAGGTTGGCAACGAGGTTACTGTCCGGCTGTCGAACCGGCTTCTGTCGAGGAGGAGAACGTGTCGGACGAGGTTCTCGTCGAGCGCCGCGGCGCCGTGCAGGTCATCACCATCAACCGCCCCGCGGCGAAGAACGCACTGAACCTGGCGGTGGCCGAGGCGGTGGCCGCCGCGGTCGACGAGCTGGACGCGTCCGACGAGCTGTGGGCCGGCGTGCTCACCGGGGCCGGCGGCACCTTCTCGGCCGGCATGGACCTCAAGGCGTTCCTGCGCGGCGAGAGCCCGGCGATCGAGGGCCGCGGGCTGTGCGGGATCACCCAGACCCCGCCGCGCAAGCCGCTGATCGGCGCGGCCGAGGGTTGGGCGCTGGCCGGCGGGTTCGAGCTGCTGCTGGCCTGCGACCTGATCGTGGCCGCCCGCACCGCCCGGTTCGGCGTGCCCGAGGTCAAGCGCTCGCTGGTCGCCGCCGGTGGCGCCGCCCTGCAACTGCCCCGCCGGGTGCCCTTCGCGATCGCCCTGGAGCTGCTGCTGACCGGCGAGCCGATCGGCGCCGAGCGGGCCGCCGAGGTCGGGCTGGTCAACCGGGTCACCGACGAGGGCGGGGCGCTGGACGCGGCCGTCGAGCTGGCCACGCTGATCGCCGGCAACGGCCCGCTCGCGGTCGCCGCGACCAAGCAGATCGCCCGGTCCAGCGTGGACTGGACGCTGGCCGAGGGCTGGGCCGAGCAGGCGACGATCGTCGGGCCGGTGTTCGGCTCGGCGGACGCCCGGGAGGGCGCCACCGCCTTCGCCGAGAAGCGCGCCCCGGTCTGGAAGGGCCGCTGACGGTTCTCCCGCCGCGGCCGACGCCTACTGCGTGGGGCGGTGACCGAACCGCGCGGCGGAGCGGACCAGCCGCCCGGCCTGGTGCTCGGGGAAGGTCCACCCCAGTGCTCGAGGTGGCTATCCGGAAAGTGGCGCACGCGACACGGACCGGGCGGTCCGGCTGGTCGCCAGCCCTGGAACCGGCGGCCCCCCGCGGGGGATGATCGGGTCCGCTGAGCGGCCACCGACGGTCGCCCACGGATCGAGGAGCGAACGCATGACCACTGCGACGAGCCGCGTCGCCATCGTCACCGGAGCCGCGCGCGGCATCGGGTCGGCGACCGCGCTGCGCCTGGCCGCCGACGGACTGGCCGTCGGCGTGCTGGACCTGGACGAGGCCGGCGCCAAGGCGACCGCCGAGCAGATCGTCGGTGCGGGTGGGAAGGCGGTCGCGGTGGCCGTGGACGTCGCCGACGCCGACGGCGTGCAGGCCGCGGTCGACCGGGTGGCCGCCGAGCTGGGCGGGCCCACGGTGCTGGTCAACAACGCCGGCGTCACCCGGGACAACCTGCTGTTCAAGATGTCCGAGCAGGAGTGGGACACGGTGATGGGGGTGCACCTCAAGGGCGCGTTCCTGATGACCCGGGCCGTGCAGAAGCACATGGTCGAGGCCCGGTTCGGCCGGGTGGTCAACCTGTCCAGCACCTCCGCGCTGGGCAATCGGGGCCAGGTCAACTACTCCGCGGCCAAGGCGGGCCTGCAGGGCTTCACCAAGACCCTGGCCGTCGAGCTGGGCAAGTTCGGGGTGACCGCCAACGCCATCGCCCCCGGCTTCATCCAGACCGAGATGACCAGGGCGACCGCCGAGCGGGTGGGCGTGCCGTTCGAGGACTTCATCAAGGGTGCCGCCGCGAGCATCCCGGTCGGGCGGGTCGGCCAGCCCGAGGACATCGCGGCGCTGGTGTCGTTCCTGGTCAGCGAGCAGGCCGGGTTCGTGTCCGGGCAGGTCGTGTACGCGGCCGGCGGACCGAAGGCCTGACCGCCGTGTCGGGCGCCGACCCGGACGCGGGGTACCAGCAGATCGGCTACCGGGTCGACGACGGGGTCGCGACGATCCGGCCGGATGGCCGGCGAGCTGATCGACGCCTTCGACCGCACCGACGCCGACGACGGGGTCCGGGCCGTCGTGCTCACCGGCGCGGGGCGCGGGTTCTGCGCCGGTGCCGACCTCGCCGGCGGCGGGTCCACGTTCGACCACCCCGAGGGCACCGGGCACCGCGACGGCGGCGGCACCGTCTCGCTGCGGATCTTCGAGTCGGTCAAGCCGGTCATCGCGGCGGTGAACGGGCCCGCGGTCGGCGTCGGGGTGACCATGACCCTGCCGGCCGACATCCGGCTCGCCTCGACCGCGGCGAGGTTCGGGTTCGTCTTCGTCCGCCGCGGCATCGTGCCGGAGGCCGCGTCCAGCTGGTTCCTGCCCCGGCTGGTCGGCATCAGCCGGGCGCTGGAGTGGACGACCACCGGCCGGTTGTTCGACGCGCAGGAGGCACTGGCCGGCGGTCTGGTGCGCTCGCTGCACGAGCCCGACGAGCTGCTGCCGGCGGCCTACGCGCTGGCCCGCGAGATCGCCGACCACGCCGCCCCGGTGTCGGTGGCGCTCACCCGGCAGATGCTGTGGCGGATGCTGGGCGCCGACCACCCGATGGCCGCGCACCGCCTGGACTCCCGGGCGGTGCTGGAGCGGGGCCGGTCGGCGGACGCCAGGGAGGGTGTGACGGCGTTCCTGGAGAAGCGCCCGGCCCGGTTCCCCGACCGGGTGTCCACGGACCTGCCGGACTTCTACCCGTGGTGGCCGGCCCGGCCGTTCATCCCGCTCGGGCCCAGCGCCACCACCTAGGGGAGCACGCCCAGCTGCCGGCAGGTCGCGGCCAGCTCCGGGGTGCACACCGTGGCCAGCTCCAGCTCGCCGCTGTCGATCAGCGTCACCTTCAGGTTCTCCGCGGTCACCACGGTCGGGCTGAACAGCTCGGTCGGGGTGCCGTAGAGCGTCTCGGTCGACTGCGGGAGCTGGCCGTTCACCAGCCGCACCGATGCCGCCGCGGCGGCCTCGGCGACCACCCGGATCGGCTTGGAGATGGTGTTGTACTGCTGCCCGCGCAGGATGCGCTGGGCCGCGGCCAGTTCCGAGTCGTTGCCGGTGATCGGCGGCAGCGGGCTGATCCCGGCGTCCTGGAACGCCGCCGAGGCGCCGCCCGCGGTGCCGTCGTTGCCGGCGATCACCCCGGCGATCTGCGGACCGAACCGGCCGATCTGGGTGCGCGTCCACTCCTCGGCGCGGGCCGGTTCCCAGCCCGGGGTGTCGTACTCGGCCAGTACCTGGACGCCCGACCCGTCCAGCGCCGAGGCGATGCCCTGCTGGACGAGGTCCGCCGCGGCGTCCTCGGGTGCGCCGTTGACCTGCAGCACGCCGCCCTGGGCGCCGCTGTCGGCCAGCCGCTCCAGCAGCGACTCGGTGATCAGCTCACCGATGGCCTCGTTGTCGTAGGAGATGTAGAAGTCCGACGGGACCTCGACGATCGGCCGGTCGTAGGCGATCACCTTCGCCCCGGCGGCGTGCGCCGACCCGACGATGTCGGCCGCCACGCCCGGGTCGACCGCGGACATCACCAGCACGGTGGCGCCGCGCCCCAGCACCTCGGTGGCCTGCTGGCGCTGGCGCTCGGCGTCGCCCTCGGCGTTGGCGTAGACGACGTCGCAGCGGATGCACAGGTCCTTGACCTTGGACTGGAACAGCGGGTAGTCGTAGCGCTCGTAGCGGGTCGAGGCCTGGTCGGGCATCAGGAAGGCCACCACCGGGTTCTGCACGCCCAGCGCGGCGCTGTTGTCGGCGACCGGCTGGGCCTGGCCGCAGGCGACCAGCGCGCCGGCGAGGGCGAGCGCGGCGAGTCCGCGCCGAGCGGTGGTGCGAGCCCGGCCCATGGTCACTCCTCGAGACGTCGACGCCGACGGTCACCCTCGGCGTGCGCAGGCACTGGCGCCGACGGCGGAGCCGCCGTGCCTCTGCCGACGGCGGCCCGCGGCGGATGCCGGCGCGGTCGGCGATGAGCCGAGACCGATGGGCCATCCGTGCGGTACAGCCGGGGCGGAACGCCATAC
>DASQMQ010000506.1:0-4336 GCA_035645455.1 Pseudonocardia sp. | reverse complement strand
GAAGCCGGTGCGGTGCCGTCGCCGGCCGTCGAGGATGCCACCGGATGGCCGTGTCCGATTCACAACCGTCACCCGCCGGTAGTTCTGCGTTCTTTCGGTCCGGACAATTCGGCCGACCGCCAATGCCGTCGGGCACCTCTGCACTGCTAGGTTCGACCCCGGGGATATCACGGGGGTGAGTGCCGACATGGTGACCGGGACGGTGGTGTTCCTGGTCATCGGCGGTATCGGGGTGGCGCTTCTGGCGCTGGCGCTGATCGGCGGCGAGCTGTTCGGTTTCGTCGGCGCCGAGTTCGACGGCGCGGTGTCGCTGGAGGCGGTGGCCGGGTTCCTCGGTGCCTTCGGATTCGGCGCGGCCGTGGTCAGCACGGCGATCGACGCGCAGACCCCGGCCCAGCTGCTGGCCGCCGGCGGCGGCGGGTTGGTGGCGGCGGTGCCGGCCGCCTACCTGGTCGCCCGGCTGTCCCGGTCGGCCCGGGCCATGCCGACCGACGACACCCCCCGCCGTTCGGACCTGGTCGGCAACGTGGGCGTGGTGGTCACGCCCATCCCGGTGGCCGGGTACGGCGAGGTGCGGGTGCTGGTGGGCGGCCACCGGTTCAAGCTCAACGCCCGCGCCGACATCCCGATCGGCACCGGTGCCGCGGTCCTGGTGATCGAGGCGCCCAGCGACACCAGCGTCGTGGTGATCGAGGCCCCCGGCGCGTTCTGACCGCATTCCGGTGCGGCCCGTCCGACCATTCCGAGGAAGGGTGCTCGACCCATGGAACTGCTCATCGCGATCGGTGGCGCTGTGGCGCTGGTCGTCCTGCTGCTGCTTTTCGTGCTGTCCCGGATCAAGGTGGCCCGGTCGAACGAGGCTTTCATCGTGACCGGCCGCAAGGGCCGCACGACCCAGGGGCTGGACGGCAGCAGCTCCACCGACATGTCCGGCCAGAAGGTCGTCATGGGCGCCTCGGTGTTCGTCCTCCCGGTGGTGCAGAAGCTGCAGGTCCTCGACCTGTCCAGCCGGCGGATCCACGTCGAGATCCAGGGCGCGGTGAGCAAGCAGGGCATCCGGACCAACCTGCAGGGCGTCGCCATCGTCAAGATCGGTGGCACCGAGGACGCGATCCGCGCCGCCGCCCAGCGGTTCCTGCACCAGCAGAAGGACATCGAGGCGTTCACCGGCGAGGTGCTGGCCGGGGCGCTGCGCTCGATCGCCGGCCGGCTGACCATCGAGGAGATCATCCGCGACCGGGCGGCGTTCGCCTCGGCGGTGGCCGAGGAGGCCGAGCACTCGATGACCAACCAGGGTCTGGTGCTGGACACCTTCCAGCTCCAGGACATCACCGCCGACGGCTCCTACCTGCAGGACCTGGGCCGCCCGGAGGCCGCCCGGGTGCTCAAGGACGCCGCCATCGCCGAGGCCAGGGCCCGCCAGGCCGGCGAGCAGGAGCGGCTGCTGGCCGAGGAGGCCATCGCCGAGGCCAACCGCAACCTGTCGTTGAAGCAGGCCGGCATCCAGGCCGAGATCGACGCCGCGCACGCCCGGTCCGCCGCGGCCGGTCCGCTGGCCCGCGCCGAGCGCGACCAGGCGATCCTGACCGAGCAGCAGAAGGTGGCCGAGCGCAACGCCGAGCTCAAGCAGCGCCAGCTCGACAGCGAGGTCCGCAAGCCGGCCGACGCCGCGCGGTACAAGGTCGAGCAGGAGGCCGAGGCGGCCCGCAACGCCGCGGTGTTCGACGCGGACGCCCGGCGCCAGGCCACCATCGCCGCCGCCCAGGCCCGCGCCGAGCAGGACCGGCTCACCGGTGACGGCGAGCGCGCCCGCCGCACCGCGATCGCCGATGCCGTCGAGCGGGAGGGCGCCGCCGAGGCCGCGGCCGTGCTGGCCCGCGGCCAGGCCGACGCCGAGGCGATGCGCCGCAAGGCCGAGGCGTTCGCCCAGTACGGCGACGCCGCCGTGCTGGACCTGCTGGCCCGGGTCATGCCGCAGGTCGTCGAGGCGGCCAGCCGGCCGATGAGCGGCATCGACAAGCTGACCGTGATCTCCACCGACGGGGCGTCGTCGCTGAGCCGGACGGTGGCCGACAACGTCGCGCAGGGCCTGCAACTGGGCAGCGACCTGACCGGCGTCGACCTCGCCGGGCTGCTCGGCCGGCTGGGCAGCGGGAAGGCGGGCGCCGTCCCCGGCCTCCCCGCCGAACCCACCGCCGCCGTGGTGCGCAACGGCGAGGCCGACCCACCCTCCCCCCGCCCCACCCCCTGAGCCCCGTCCCACCCCGTGCTGCGCGACGCACCGGCTGCTGCGACGGCGGCCTGCTGCGTAGCGGGTGGGACGGTTGGGCGAGAGGGGCGCTGGGCCGATCCAGTTGGCCGAGAGCGCCGTTCGCCCGGCCGGGGAGCTTGTCCGAGCGCGGCAAATCCGCTCGTCGGGGTGGAGGTGGTGCGGCAGGGTGTCGCCATGACGCACCCCGAGCCGTGGCCGTTGCGGCACCTGGTGCTGCGCACCCCGCGCCTGGAGCTGCGCCCGGACGACGACGCGGGGTTGGCGGAGCTGGTCGAGGAGGCGTACCGCGGCGTGCACGACCCGGCGACCATGCCGTTCCTGCAGCCGTGGACCGACGCCGATCCGCGCCACCTGGGACGCCGGTCGCTGCAGCACTACTGGTCCCAGCGCGCCCAGCTGACCCCGGAGAGCTGGTCGGTGCACTTCCTGGTCCGCCACCAGGGCCGCGTGCTGGGGGAGCAGGGCGTGTCCGGTGTGGACTTCGCGGTGCTCCGCGAGATCGACACCGGGTCGTGGCTGGGCCGGCGGCACCAGGGCCGCGGGTTCGGCACCGAGATGCGCGCCGCGGTGCTCCAGTTCGCGTTCGACCACCTCGGCGCGACCGCGGCCACCTCGGGCGCGTTCGCCGACAACGCTGCCTCGCACGCGGTGTCGCGCAAGCTCGGCTACCGCCGCAACGGCACCCGCACCCTGGTGCGCCGCGGTGAACCCGCCGTCGAGGTCCTGCTGCGCCTGGCGCCCGCCGACTTCGTCCGCCCCGACTGGACCGTCGAGGTCGAGGGCCTCGACGGCTGCCGCGGCCTGCTCGGCGCCGGCTGATCCTTCCGAGGTGCGCCCCGGCGCCCGCCGCGGACGCTCAGGTGGACCTCGGAAGGATCAGCCTCCGATCAGCCCAGGTCGACGCCGCGGGCGAAGGTGTCGCACTGCGCCGGGTCGCCGGTCCGGTAGCCGGTGGTGTACCAGCGCTCGCGCTGCTCGGAGCTGCCGTGGCTGAACTGGCTCTCGTCCACCCGGCCGCCGCCGAGCTGGCTCTGGATGAAGTCGTCACCGATCCGGGAGGCGGTGTCCAGCGCGGCCGTCACGTCCTCCTGGGTGATGCCCTGGACCAGCGGCTGGCCGGACGCGGTCGGCACCGATTCGGCGTGGTTGGCCCAGACCCCGGCGTAGCAGTCGGCCTGCAGCTCCAGGCGCACCGACCCGGAGGTCGGTCCGGTCTCCCCGGGCTGCACGCGCGAGGAGGTGCCGAGCAGGTTCTGCACGTGGTGGCCGTACTCGTGGGCGATCACGTAGGCGCGCGCGAACGGCCCGCCCTGCGCCCCGAACCGGGTCTCCAGCTCCTCGAAGAAGGTCAGGTCGATGTAGACCTCGGCGTCGGCCGGGCAGTAGAACGGCCCGACGGCGGACGAGGCACCGCCGCAGCCCCCGGTGTTGACGCTGCCGCTGAAGAAGTTGATGCGCGGCGGCTGGTAGGTCTGCCCGGAGCGGGCGAAGGCGTCGGTCCAGTAGCCGTCCAGCGAGTTGACCACCGCGACCACCTCGCAGTCGAGCTGGGTGTTGGCCTGCGCGCCGGTGCGGCAGGCCGACGCGGCCGCCGACGTGTCGGTCTGCTGGCCGCGCTCCAGCCCGGTCAGCCCGCCGGGCAGCCCGGACGGCGCGCCGAACCCGCCGCCGCCACCCCCGCCACCCCCGCCGAGCTGGGAGAGCAGGAAGAACAGGATCAGCCCGACGACGCCCAGGCCGCCGCCGCCGAGCGCGACCCGCCCGCCCACGCCGCCCCCGCCGCCGCCCCGGAGATCGTCGACGTTCGACGTGTCCAGGTTCGCGCCCTCGTTGAACCGCATGCGCCGCCTCCCTCGTTCGGCGAGATCCCACCACAACCGCTGCCGGTCGGCCGGGCGGACGTGCAGCTGCACCGACCGCCGGCGCAGCCGGTACCGTGCACGGCGGAAGCGTGGCAGAGCGGCCGAATGCACTCGCCTTGAAAGCGAGAGTCCCGCAAGGGTCCGGGGGTTCGAATCCCTCCGCTTCCGCAGGTCACGGACTCGGGGAGTGCTCCGGCCGATC
>DASQMQ010000505.1:0-3632 GCA_035645455.1 Pseudonocardia sp. | reverse complement strand
GGTACGCACCCCGGCACTCGGTCGAGCCCGCGCGGGCGCCCCGCCGGTGGTCCTGGCTGGTCGCCGGGGTGGTGGCCGGGGTGCTGCTCGGGCTCGGGGTCGCCGCGCTCGTCTCGTCGGGTGTGGGCGCCGGCGCCCGGGGGAGCGCGGTGGAGAACGCGGCCCTGACCCGGCTGGGCACCTGGGGCCAGCGGGTCAGCACCCCGAACGGGATCACCATCGAGGTCGGCGCCCCGGTCGCCTACGAGCCGTCGCCGAGCGCCGCCGGGCACGAGCAGGACCGTGCCGTGCTCATCACCGCCACCCTGGTCAACGGGTCCGACGAGCCGTTCGTGCTGAACACCTTCGCGGTCGGCCCCACCGCCGTGCACGGCGGGCGCCCGGCGTCGCGGATCTTCGACGGCGCCGACCGACTGCCCGCGGTCCCGGTCGCCCCGGTGCCGCCCGGCGGGTCGGTGACGTTCCGGACCGCGTTCTCGATCGGCGCCGGGCGGGGGGAGCTGGTCCTGGAGTTCGCCGCCGACCCGTCGGCCGAGCCGGCGGTGGTCAGCGGTCCGGCATAGCCGGGGGAGGCCCATCGACCACCGGATCCGGTACCGCGACCGCCTTCCCCGAACGGGACCGGAGCATGCGGGATGTGCGCACCGAGGGTCACCGCGACGCTCCATCGTGTCATTGTCGAATGGCGATCGACCGCTTATGCTGAAAGTTGGTCGAACGGATGCCCCCGGAATGTCGTCCGATTTCATTTCTCGCTGCGCGACAGGGTGAAGCCCTGGTCCGTGACGTGCGCCCACGGCGACGGGTCCCGGGAACAGCGTCGGCCAGAATCGTTGGTGGGCGAACTGGCGAGGAAGAACGCCGGCCTGCCTGCGCCGGATCGTTGCCTTTGAGCGTTCGACGACGGAAGCCGAGTGCCGACGCACATGCCACATCAGTCACAGATCGATCCCGATCCACGGGGTGGCGGGGGTCGCGGAGATGACGGGGGCGGACCCCGACCACCGGCTGCCGGCGTTCCCGGGCCCGGCCGACGGCACCGTCGTCGAGCCTGTGGGCGGGTCGGCCACGAGACCGCTGACCAGGGGCGCAGCTTCGAGGACGAGTCCGCGGGCTGGGTCGGAGTGCCGTACGCCGTGGCGGTCGCCAACGGCACGGTGGCGCTGGAGGCCGGCCACGCCGTCCACCGCTACCTCGTCCGGCCGCGGCCCGAGCTGCTCGCCCCGGGGTGGGACCGGGGCCGGACGGTCCTGGCGCTGCCCCTGCACCACCGGATGTCGGAGGCCGACGCCGACGACGTGATCACAGCGGTGCGCCGGGTGCTCGGCGAAGCGGCGGGATGACCGGGGAACGGCGGGGTTACCGCCGCACCACACGACTGCTCGACCTGGTGATCGCCCTGCTGGCGATCGCGGTGTCGCTGCCGGTGCAGGCCGCCACCGCCGCCGCGGTGGCCCTGCGGCTCGGCCGCCCGGTGCTGGTCCGCCAGATCCGGCCGGGCCGGTACGGGGCGCCGTTCGTGCTGATGAAGTTCCGCACGGCGCTCCCGGTGCAGGCGCGGTCCGGGCCGGTCGACGACGCCCGGATGACCGGGCTCGGCCGGCTGCTGCGCCGCACCGGCCTCGACGAGCTGCCCACCCTGTGGAACGTCGTGCGCGGGGAGATGTCGCTGGTCGGGCCGCGGGCCGTGCTCCCGCCGTACCTGGACCGGTACACCCCGCGGCAGGCCCGCCGGCACGAGGTGCTGCCCGGCCTCACCGGCCTGGCCCAGGTCAGCGGCCGCAACGAGCTGACCTGGGAGCAGGAGTTCGCGCTCGACGTCGAGTACGTCGACAGCCGTTGCCTGTCGCTGGACCTGCGCATCCTGGTCCGGACGGTGCGGTCGGTGCTGGGCCGCGGCGGCATCGGCGGTCCCGGCACGGCGACGAGGCCGGAGTTCATGGGCGCACCGCAGCCGCAGCTCCCGATCCGGCGGGGCCGGCTGGTCATCGTCGGCTGCGGGGGCTTCGGGCGGGAGGTGTTCGGCACCATCCGGGCGATCAACGCCCGCGGTGGTGCCTGGGACGTCGAGGGGTTCGTCGACGACGACCCGTCCGCGGCCGACCGGCAGGCCGTCGCCGCGCTGGGACAGCCCGTCGTCGGCACCGTCGACGAGCTGGCGGCCCGGACCCGGCCCGTCCACGCGGTCGTGGCGATCCGTTCGCCCGCGGTGCGCGAGGCGGTGGTCGGCCGGCTCGCCCGCGCCCCGGTGACCTACCCGGTGCTGGTCCACCCGGACGCGACGGTCGGTCCGCTGGTGTCGTCCGGGGAGGGCGTCGTGATCGCCGCCGGGGCCCGGCTGAGCACCGCCATCACCGTCGGCGCCCACGTGCACGTCGACCAGAACGCGGTGGTGGGCCACGACGCCGTCCTGCACGACTTCTGCCGGCTCGACCCGCAGTCGTGCGTGTCCGGGTCGGTGGTCGTCGGCCGCGCGGCCCTGATCGGCACCGCGGCGACGGTGCTACCGGGCCTGCGGATCGGGGACCGCGCCGTGGTGGGCGCGGCCGTCCTGGTCACCCGACCGGCGCCGGCTGGGTCGATCGTGACGGGCGTGCCGGCACGATCTGCCGGTGCGGTGCCGCGGTGAGCTGCCGGCCTCACCCCACCGGGCCGGAGCCGGGGCCGGCCCGGTCGGCAGGCTGATGATCTTCCGAGCGGCGGGTGCTGGTCCGGCGCCTCGGCATCGGCCGCTGACGTGGCCGGGTGCTGCCGGGTCAACGGGCTGGGACGGCGAGGTCGATGAGGACGCCGGTGTTCTGCCGTCCGGGGCCGACCGGGCCCTCGTTGAACCAGCGCGGACCTTCCCGGACGTCGTGCAGGGTCCGGGTGCCGGGGCGGTAGCGCAGGGTGCGTTCCTCGACGGGGTCCCACTCGAATTCGTAGGAGACGAGGCGGACGCGCTGGACGCGGCCGGTGACCGGGGTGAGGCTGTCCGGGACGGTGCCGCCGTGGGCGGTGCCGTGGAGCAGGCCGCGGAGGGTGTGGATCCCGGGCGGCGGTGGTGGGGCGGGGTGGCTGTTCCACATCGCGTGGATGCCGTTGCGTTCGAGGAACGCGGTGCCGCGCGGATCGTGGGTGACGGTCCAGATGTCCTCGTGTCCGGCCTCGTTGTCGGGGGTCTCGTCAGTGTCGGCGAGGAACTCCAGCCGCCAGGTGGATTCGGCGCCGATGACGGGTGGTGGGGCGCAGCATTCGATCTCCCAGTCGGAGATCATGACGGCGATGACGTGGCGTCGCATCGGTCAGGGTCCGCGCACTCGACGGGCCGGGGCTCGACGGCCCCGGGCGCGGGAGGCCCCGACCGTACCCGATGCTCCAGGTCTCCGGCAGCGTGTTTCCCGGGCACGACCGCGGTCACCGGCGGAACGACCGCACGTGGTCCGGTCGGGGTGCCCGCTGTTCGGGGTGGTCCGGCACCCCTCGCCGACGGAGTCGCCAGAACCTCGCCAGAACCAGGATCACGATGAGAAGGATGACCGCGCCCATGCCGATCTCCACGGTGGCCACGAAGTCCTGCTTCGCCTGCTGTTCCTGGTAATCGCGAACGACGTTGCGGTACTTCTCGATGCTGGCGCAGGTCTCGCCAGGGG
>DASQMQ010000504.1:0-9617 GCA_035645455.1 Pseudonocardia sp. | reverse complement strand
ACCCCGCCGCCGACGATCACCGGTCGGCCGCGCAGCCGCGGGTCGTCGCGCTGCTCCACCGAGGCGTAGAACGCGTCCAGGTCGGCGTGCAGGATGGTGGCGGCGGTCGACACGAACACATGTTCGCATCCTCGGACGTGCCGGCGTCAGACTTGCGGGCGGGTTCTCGGGCCTGATCCGTACCGGGGGTTCGATCCTGAGCAGGAGCAGCCACCGGCCGCGGGTGCTGGTCCACCAGGGCGAGTTGCTCCGGAACAACGCCGTCGTCGTGCAGGGCCGGGCGTGACGGCCATGCTCCCGATGACCCGCGCATCGGCCCGTCGGCCACGCTCGGCAAGGATTCGCTGCCGCTGACCAGCGCAGAGCCCGGCGCCCCTGGTAACGGAGCGGGTCTGACCCGCGAGCAGATCCGCGGGCGGGGGCCGCGTCGCGTGCCGCCGCACCCCGGGTGACCGCCCGTACCCCTCCATCGGGCGGTCACCTCGGCCCGCCGTCCTTTCCGCCGGTCAGGACGGCGCCACGCTCCCCGCCGAGCGGGCTGCCGGCGTCAACGCCTCCACGCCTTCGAGCTCCCGAGCCGGTACTCCGGGCTGCTCCGCCAGCCGGTGGCCCGGGGGCAGCAACAGTGGGGCTCAGGTGGTCGAGCACGTGGCAGCCGGGGCCGGAGATCCACCCCGGTTCCCGGGCGCCGCAGGTCGGGTGCGCCGGCCGCTCATGAGCCGTCGGCCGTGCTGAGTGCGGCGATCCGGGCCAGCCGCTGCTCCAGGTCGGCGATCCGGCACCGGTCCTCGACCAGGGTGGCGAGCAGGTCGCGGAACGCCTCGACGACCCGCAGCTCACCGCCCAGCAGCTCCCGGCCGGGCGCCCGGACCAGGAACAGCACCCCGGTCGTCCGGTTGCCGGTCCGCAGCGGCGCGGCGATCCCGGGCCCGGACGCGCGCGGTTCCGGGAAGCCGGCCCGGGCGGCGTCGAAGAGCTGGTGCTGCGCGGTCCCCGCGGCCTGGACCAGCGGATCGGGCGGGGCGCTCGCGGCCAGCCGCTCGGCCAGCCAGCGCGGAACGCCGAACCCCGCGGTGAACCGCAGCCGGTCCCCGCGCAGCAGGTAGAGCCCGCCGTACTCGGCGTCGAGAGCGTGCACCAGCGGCCGGACGGCGGCCCGCGCGGCGGCGGCGAGACCGGGCGGGTCCACCGGCGCGGGGTCCGGCGCGACCGCCGCCACCGGCAGGACGGCCGGGGCAGTCGCACCCCCGCGGGCGAGGTAGCGGTGCAGTTCGGCGGGGCTGTAGCGGCGGTGACCACCGGGCGTGCGCAGCGGGGTCAGCAGCCCGGCCTCCTCGGCGGCCAGCAGCGTCGTCCGGCTCATACCCAGCGTGCGGGCAGCCTCACCGACGGTCAACCAACGGACCCGATCCCCGGAACTGGCCACCATCGGCGCCTCCGATCCGCCTGGAACCCACCAGGAACAGTTCGACGGGCCGGCGAGTCCAGTGCTACACCTCACAGGAGGTGACGGTCAATCGGCCGGCGGGCCGGACGGTTCCGGACGATTCCGGACGTTTCGCGGGAGGTGTGGTGACCCGAGCGACGGCCGTTCCCGACCTCACCGGCCAGGTCGCCCTGGTCACCGGCGCCGCCCGCGGGCAGGGCCGGTCGCACTGCCTGGCGCTGGCCGAGGCCGGCGCCGAGGTCGCCGCCCTCTACGTCTGCCGCGACCTGCCGGTACCGGCGTACCCGCTGGCCACCCGGGCCGAGCTGGACGAGGTCGTCGCCGCGGTCCAGGACCGCGGCCGCCGCGCCCTGCCGCTGGTCGCCGACGTCCGTGACCCGGCCCAGGTGGAGGCGGCCGTGGCCGAGGTCGAGCGGACCTTCGGCCGGCTGGACGTCCTGGTCAACAATGCCGCCGTGGTCACCAGCGCGCCGTTCTGGGAGCTGACCGAGCAGCAGTGGGGCGCGGTGGTCGACACCAACCTCACCGGCGTCTGGCGCACCACCAAGGCCGCTTCCGCCCTGCTGCGCCGCTCGCCGCGCGGGCGGATCGTGCACATCTGCTCGACCGGCGGGGTGCGCGCGGTCCCGGACTTCGCCCACTACGTCGCGGCCAAGCACGGCGTCGTCGGGCTGACCCGGGCGATGGCCATCGAGCTGGCCGCCGACCGGGTCACCGTCAACGCCATCCTGCCCGGTGCCGTCGACTCGCCGATGCTGGCCGGGCTGGCCGACGAGCTCGGGCTCACCCCCGACGACGTGCACAAGCGCTGGCTGCACGACCAGCTGCTGGTCGAGGTGATCGACCCGGACGAGATCACCGGTGCGCTGCTCTGGCTGCTCAGCGACGCCGCGCGGCACGTGACCGGGCACTGCCTGGCCGTGGACGGCGGTGCCCTGGCCCGCTGACCGACGAAGTTCCACCCACGAGCTCGAGGAGGAGCGATGGGCAAGTTCGACGGCAAGGTCGTGCTGATCACCGGGGGTGCCCGCGGGCAGGGTCGGTCGCACGCGCTGCGGTTCGCTCGCGAGGGCGCCGACGTAGCGTTCTGCGACATCGCCGGCCAGATCGACACGGTGCCCTACGCGATGGCGAAGGACAGCGACCTCACCGACACCGTCAAGATGGTCGAGGACCTCGACCGGCGCTGCGTGGGCGTGCGCGCCGACGTCCGCGACCGCGGCCAGGTCGAGTCGTTCGTCGAGCAGGCCCGCACCGAGCTCGGCCGGGTGGACTTCCTGCTGGCCAACGCCGGGATCTTCTCGTTCTCCACGGTCGCCGAGATGGACGACGCCACCTGGGACGACATGATCGGCACCAACCTGACCGGCGTCTTCAACGCCATGCGCGCGGTACTGCCGATCATGATCGAGCAGAACTCCGGCCGGATCGTGGTCACCTCGTCGATGGCCGGCAAGGCCGGGTTCGGCAACATCGGCCACTACGTCGCCACGAAGTGGGGCGTGATCGGGCTGGTCAAGTCGGTGGCCATGGAGGTCGGCGCCAACAACATCACGGTCAACGCGGTGTGCCCGACCACCGTGGACACCGACATGATCCAGAACCAGGCGGCCTACAAGCTGTTCCTCCCCGACCAGACCGAGGTCGCCAAGGAGGACGCCGCCACCGCGTTCCAGGCGTTGAACACCATCCCGGTCCCGTGGGTGGAGACGATCGACATCTCCAACACGATGGCCTTCCTGTGCTCGGACGAGGCCCGCTACATCACCGGCGAGACCATCGCGGTCGCCGCTGGCCAGAACGCCGCGAACGCCGGCTGATCGCGCCGGCGAGGAGGGAGCGCACCATGGCAGGACGGCTGGAGGGCAAGGTCGCGCTGGTCAGCGGGGCGGCCCGGGGACAGGGCCGCTCGCACGCGGTGCGGCTGGCCCAGGAGGGCGCCGACGTCATCGCCTTCGACGTGTGCCGCCAGCTGGGCACCGTGCCCTACCCGATGGCGACCTCGGAGGACCTGAAGGAGACCGTGCGCCTGGTCGAGGACCTCGACCGGCGGATCGTCGCCCGCGAGGCCGACGTCCGCGACCTGGGTGGCGTGCAGGCCGTGGTCGACGAGGGGGTCAGCGAGTTCGGGCGGCTCGACGTGGTGTGCGCCAACGCGGGCATCGCCGGGTTCGCCGAGAACTCCTGGACGATGACCGAGGAGCAGTGGGACGAGATGATCGCGGTCAACCTGACCGGTGTCTGGAAGACCGTCCGGGCCGCCGCCCCGAAGATGATCGACGCCGGCAACGGCGGGTCCATCGTGATCACCAGCTCCACCGCCGGGGTCAAGGGCATGCCCGGCACCTCGCACTACGTCTCGGCCAAGCACGGCGTGGTCGGGCTGATGCGCTCGCTGGCCAACGAGCTGGCCCCGCACTCGATCCGGGTCAACACCGTGCACCCGACCGGGGTGAACACGCCGATGATCCACAACGAGTTCATGGACCAGGTGCTGTCCAACCCCGACGGCGGGATCAACCTGACCAACGCGCTGCCGGTCGGCGAGGTGGAGGCGGTGGACATCTCCAACGCCATCGTCTGGCTCTCCTCCGACGAGGCCCGCTACGTCACCGGCGTCATGCTGCCGGTCGACGCCGGGTTCCTGGGCAAGTAGCCGATGACCGCCTCCCCCGAGCAGGAACGGGCCCCGCGCACCGGCGCGGGGCCCGCCCCGGTCGGCACCGCCGCGGCCCGGCGGGCCCAGATCGCCAGCGGGGTGGTGGGGCGGCGCCGCGAGCTGGACCTGGTGCTGGCCGCGGTCAGCGCCGGGCGCGACATCCTGCTGGAGGGCCCGCCCGGCACCTCGAAGTCGACGATGCTGCGCGCCATCACCGCGAACTGGGGCGTGCCGTTCGTGCTGGTCGAGGGCAACGCCGAGCTCACCCCGGCCCGGCTGGTCGGCCACCACAACCCGGCCCGGGTGCTGCGCGAGGACTACTCGGCGGAGAACTTCGTGCCCGGGCCGCTGGTCGAGGCCATGCGGGCCGGTGGGTTCCTCTACATCGAGGAGCTCAACCGGGCGCCCGAGGACACCCTGAACGTGCTGCTCGGGGCGATGGCCGAGCGCGAGGTCGTGGTGCCGCGGGTCGGCGCGATCACCGCCCGGCCCACGTTCCGGGTGCTGGCCTCGATGAACCCGTTCGACGACACCGGCACCGCGCGCATCTCCGACTCGGTCTACGACCGGTGGTGCCGGCTCGCGGTGGGCTACCAGGACGAGGCCGAGGAGCGGTCCATCGTCGCGGTGCGCACCGGCTGCGAGGACGAGCGGCTGGTCGCCGACGGCGTCGCCCTCACCCGGGCCACGCGCGGGCACCCGGACCTGCGCCGCGGGTCGAGCGTGCGTGGTGCGATCGACCTGGTGGCGATCACCGTGCAGCTCGCCGAGCTGGGCAGCTACGGCACCGGGGCGGAGGCCGACCGGCCGCGGATGGTGCTCGACGCCGCGATGCTCGCGCTCTCCGGGCGGATCGGCGTGGACGAGGCCAGCGACCTGACCCCGGAGCAGGTGATCACCCGGATCTGGGAGGACCATTTTTTCTCGCGCCCCGGCGTGCGGCGCCGGGTCCCCATCGGCTAGCGGTCGACAACGCGGTCGAGCTGCCGGGCACGGGGGAGACCCCGCGCGGCCTTGCCCCGCTGCGCCGCCGGCCCAAGCAGCTCACCGCGGCGCCCGCGCTGTTCACCACCGGCACCGGCACCCCGCTCGTCGGTGACGCGAGGTCGGGCCGCGGCGCCGGCCCGCTGCCCGACGGCGAGGTCGGCGGGCAGGGCGTGCTGGTCACCGGTCAGCCCGCGGAGCTGCGCGAGGTCGATGAGCTGCTCACCGAGGCGGTGCCGGACCGCGAGGTGGCGGCCATGGCCCAGCGCATCGGCCGCCGGCTGGCCATCCGCCGCCGACCGCGCTCCGACCGCCTCGAACGGGGCGCCGGCCGGCTGGCGTCGGTGCCCTACCGGTACCGGTCCGACGACATCGACCTCGACCGCACCATCGAGGTGCTCACCGAGCGCCCGGTGCCCGAGGACACCGACATCGTGGTGCGCGAGCGGATGCGCTCGCGCCGCGCCGTGGTCCTGGTCGTGGACGTGTCCGGCTCGATGCGCGGGGAGAAGGTGCGGATCGCCGCCGCGACCGTCGCCGCACTGTCGGCGGACCTGTCCGGGAACGGCGACCAGCTGGGGCTGGTGGCGTTCTGGTCCGACGCGGCCCTGCTCGAGCCGCTCGGCGCGCACGCCCCGGCGGCCCGGCTGCTGGACCGGCTGCTGCGCATCCCGGCCCGCGGGCTGACCAACGTCCAGTTCGCGCTGGCCGTCGCGCACGACGAGCTGAGCCGGACCTCGGCGCCCCGACGGACCGCGGTGCTGCTCAGCGACGCGGTGCACAACGCCGGTCCGGACCCCCGACTGACCGCCCGCCGGTTCGGCGAGCTGCACGTGCTGCTGGAGACCGACGGCGAGCACGACGCCCCACTGGCCGCCGACCTGGCCCGGCTCGGCCGGGGGCGGCTGGCTCGGGTCGCCACCCACCGCGACGTCGCGCCCGCGTTGAACCGCCTGCTGCGCTGAACCGGTTGCTGCGCTGGAACGCACCCCAGGTGACTCCGTGCCCCCGGCCGGCCCGCAGCCGCCCACGACCGCTGCCGCCACCGCGGGGTGCCCGGTTGCCGAGGACTTGCGGTTCGCCGGCATCGGGCCGGTGACCGGCGGGTTCGCCGACTTCGACGCCCGCCAGGACCAGGCGGCGGTCGACCGCCCCCGCGAGGTGGTCCTGGACCGGGAGCCGGTGCCGCCGGAGCTGGTTCGCCGACGATGCAGCGCCGCGGCTCGCTGTCCGCCTCGGCGCTGCGTGCGACTGGTCCCGGGGTCAGCTCACCCCTTGACCGATCCGGAGACCTGTCCGGCGACCAGGTAGCGCTGTGCGAAGACGAACACCAGCAGGATGGGCGCTGCGGTGATGACGGCGGCCAGCGCCACCTCGGGCCCGTGGATCGGCAGGTTGCTCGCCCCGCGGGAGGCGTTGATCGCGCCGGTCGAGCTGATCAGGCTGCCGAGGCCCAGTTGCAGGTTGTAGTTCCGGTCGTCGGAGAACATCACGAACGGCAGGAAGTAGTTGTTCCAGGCCTGGATGAAGGCGAAGAACCCCACGACGCCGACGGCGGGCCGGCCGAGCGGCAGTCCGATCGACCAGAACAGCCGCGCCTCCGAACAGCCGTCGAGCCGTCCGGCCTCGACCAGCTCGAGCGGCAGGTTGGCCTGGTAGTAGAGGAAGGCCAGGTAGACGCCGAACGGGAACAGCCCGAGCGGGAGGATGACCGACCAGGCGGTGTCGACCAGGTCGAGTGCCGCCATCTCGAGGAACAGCGGCAGCACCAGGGCTGCGGCGGGCACCAGCATCATGATCAGCGTGCCGATCAAGACGATCTTGCGGCCGCGGAAGACGTACATGGCCATCGCGTAGCCGGCGGGTACGCAGGTCAGCAGGGCGACCACGACGGATGCCGCGGCGTAGAGGAGGGAGTTGACGATCCAGGCACCGAAGATGCCGTCGCCGTAGGAGATGAGGTTGCTCCAGGCGTTGCCGACGTTGCGTAGGTCGCCGAAGGCGAGCGGCGCGCGTTCGGACAGCTCGGCGCGGGACTTCGTCGGGGCGAGCAGCAGCCAGATCAGCGGGATGGCGAAGGCCAGCGCAGCGGCGAGCATCGTCACCTGGCGGGCCAGCGCGCCGGCCAGGCGGCGTCCGTGCCGGTTGCGCATCGACGGAGCCGCGAGGGGCGGCGGTGAGCCGGCGGGGGCCGGTCGGGTGTCGACGGTCATCTCAGTGCTCCCGGTCGGCGTCGGTGGCGTAGAAGTCGGTCCGGAAGATGACGATCAGGGCGACGGCGATGCCGACGCTCATGAGCATGAGCGACAGGGCCGCGGACTGGCCGAAGTCGCCTTCTTGCGTGGCGTAGAAGTAGGCGAGCTGGTTGACCGCGAACGTCTCGCTGATCTGGGCGGTGAACGCCGACCTCAGCACCTGCGGTTCGACGAACAGCTGGGTTCCGTAGGCGAAGGAGCTGATGAGCATCAGGGACAGGTAGTTCTTGACCAGCGGCAGCTTGATCCGCAGCGCGATCTGCAGGGCGCTTGCGCCGTCGATGCGGGCGGCCTCCAGGATGTCCTGCGGCAGCGCGTTCAGCGCCGCATACAGCACCACGATCCACCCGCCTGCGGTGACTGCGGTGGCAATGATCGACAAGACCACCGGCAGCCCGCCCTGCGTGATCGTCTCCGAGGAGGAGGCGAAGCCCATCGCGCGCAGCAGCGGGGTGAACGGGCTGTAGCCCGGTGTCAGCATGAACAGCCACATCAGTGCGGCCGCGGAGCCGGTGACCGCGCCCGGCACGTAGACGGCCAGCCGGACCGCGCTGGAGAACCGGCCGGTGCGCTGGTGCGCGAGCAGGGCGATGACCAGCACGAGGACGAGCATGGTGGGCAGCCAGACGACGAGGTACTTGCCGACGTTCACCGTCGAGGTGAGCAGCCGGTCGTCGGTGAGGATGGCCCGCCAGTTGTCCAGACCGTTGAAGACGTCGGCGTTCAGGTCGACGTCGTAGCGGTGCACCGAGGTCCACATCGCGTAGGCGATCGGCCCGAGGCCGAAGGCGAGCAGCAGTAGCGCATAGGGAGCCAGGAAGACGTAGGGCGCCGCGCCGCGCGGCAGTCGCCATCGCCGGCGGGGCACGGTCGCGGCTACGACCGCGGCCGGCGCGAGGTTGAGCTGGGTCATCGGGCTCCTCCTGGTCGTCAGTCGAGCGGCGCCGCCCTCAGGCGGCGCCGCTCGACGATGTTGGCCTGCGGGCGTCTATCGGACCGTTCCTCAGTGTCCGGACCAGAGCCGTCCAAGGACGGGATGTGACTACTCGACGGTGTAGCCCGCCATCTCGGCGGCCTTCTTGAGCTCCTCGCCGTAGGCGGGCACGAGCTCGGACAGCGTCTTGCCGTCCTTGAGCCCGGACACGACGAGCTCGTTCCACTGGTTGGTGGCTACGGTGCTGTAGCGGGTGAACTTCCAGTTGTCGCGGATCAGCCCGGCCTGCGTCTCGAACACGGGGATCGGGTTCTCGGCGTAGTACGGGTCGGCTTCCTTGTTGATGGACCAGGAGGCGGCGGCGGTCATGTTGGCCGGGTAGGTCGGCTGCTGGTCCTGGATGCTCACATCGGTGGTCAACCAGGTGATGAGGTCGACCGCGCCCTCGACGTTCTTGGCGTGCTTGGAGACGGACCAGACGCCGCCGCCGACGGCGCCGGAGTAGCCGGCGTCCTCGCCCTCCCAGGCGGGCATGGGCGCGGCGGCGAGCTGGCCGGGCGGGGTCTGGTAGGTGTCCTTGAAGACGAAGTCGCCCATCCAGGAAGCCCCCGGCAGCATGAGGATCTTGTTCTGCACGCCCAGCTCGGCGAACGGCGGGTCGAAGATGCTCACCGTCGGGACGGTGCCGTTGTCGATCAGTGGCTGGACCAGGTCGTTGACCCGGGTGCAGGTCGGGTCCTCGACGTCGATGTGCACCTTGTCGCTGGCGATGGTGTCACGCATCGGGCAGCCGCTGGCCTGGTAGTAGGCGATCATCATGTTGTGGTCGCCCATGGCGCCGATCACGTAGCCCGGGTGTTCGGCGGCGACCTTCTCGCCGAGTGCGGCGTACTCCGCCCAGGTGGTCGGGACCTCGTAGCCGAAGTCCTTCATCAGCTTGGCGTTGTACCAGAGCACAGTCTGCGCGATGTCGTTCTGCAGGCAGTAGGTCTTGCCGTCGAACGTGCAGTTGACGAGCGTGCCGGGGGCGAAGTCCTCGATGACCTCCTTGTCCACCAGCTCGTCCAGCGGCTGCGCGAAGTCGTACGGCGCAGCGGCCAGCGCCGCGATCTCGGGCGAGTCGGCGAGGAAGACGACGTCCGGCCAGCCCTTCTCAACCCGGTTGGCGAGCTGGACCTTGGTGGAGACGTAGCCGCTGTCCTGCGGCACGGTGACCAGTTTGATGTTGGCGTCCGGGTGGGCGTCGATGTACGCCTTGACCATCGGCTCCCGCACTCCGTCGGTCCAGACCACGACTTCCGCGCTCGGGTCGCTCGCCATCGGCGTGTCATCGCTACC
>DASQMQ010000503.1:0-12765 GCA_035645455.1 Pseudonocardia sp. | reverse complement strand
GTCGACCCTAGATCGACGTCCTGGGCGGTGGCCGCGGGCGGTGAGGAGGATCGCCACCGGAGACGGGTGACCGTGGCCATCCCACGGCGGGGTCTTTAGGCGCGGACAGCAACCACCGAACTCATCCAGGGACTAAAGGCGCACCTCTCCACGTCGATTGCGTATCGTGAAATTGCTTGGAACCCTCGGGGCTGCGCGACTAGAGCGGCTCGTCGGGAACGATCAACCGAGAGGTGACCTCGGCATGAGTGAGGCTGCACACGACACCGCCGTTCCCACACCGAGCGCGCGTGCGGTTCGGGCGTGACCGACGCGGCAAGGATCGGGCCGGCCGCTCGGGCGATCCGTAAGCGGCGGGGTTTGTCGTTGGAGGTCGTCGCCGGCCGGATCGGTACGTCCAAGGGGCACCTGTCGGACCTGGAGCGCGGCGTCAAGGACTTCATGGTCACCCGGCGCGGGATGGTCGAGGACTTGGCCGAGGTGCTGGGATGCTCCCCGATGGACCTGACCGGGCGCCCGGGGCTGGGCGAGGACCGCCGCCAACTGGTTGCGGCGTCCGCCGTCCCCGCGCTGACCGCGGCCCTGCACGACACCACGCTCGACGACGCCCCCGAGGTTCCGCAGCTGCGCCCGCTCGCCGACCTGGTCGCGTTGGCCGACAAGGCGAACGCCGCCGCGGACAACGTGCGGTACGAGCCGATCTCGGGCGACAAGCTGGGTGACCTGATCACCGGGTTGCACGCCTATGCCGCCACCGGGAGGGGCGACGAGCGGCAGACGGCGCTGGAGGCGCTTGTCACGGCCTGCATCGTCGCCCGCTCGTTGGCAGGGGCGCTCGGGCACGGCGAGCTGGCGGTCACCGCGACCCGGCGCGGCTGGGACGCGGCGCGCCGGCTCGAACGCCTCGACCTCACCGGGCTGATGGCGATGGGTCGGGCGATCTCGCTGAACCGGTTGGGCGCGCGGCGACGGGCGAACCTGGTGCTCGCCGAGGCCCTGGCCGACGCCGAGGCTGGTCCGGGCCCGTCGCGGGAGCGGTCGTCCGTGGCCGAAGCGCGGGGAATGCTGCACCTGACCGCGGCGCACCTCGCCGCCCGGGACGGCAACCGCAACGTCGCCGACATGCACATCGAGGAGGCGCGCGGGCTGGCCGAGTTCCTGGGCGAGCGGAACTTCATGCTGTACCACTTCGGTCCCGCGAACGTCGGTGCGTGGGAGGTCGCAGTGGCAGTGGAGACCCAGCGGGGCCCGGAGACCGCCGAGCGGCTGGCCACCGTCGTCGACGTGGCGACGTTCAACAGCGCCGACCGCACCGCGGCGTGGCACTTCGACATGGCGCGGGCCTATGCCCAGGCAGGCGGTGACCGCGACATCGACGCGATCCAGCACATGGACAAGGCCGACCAGCTCGCGCCGGTGCGGATGCGATCAGACCCGATGGCGTTCTACTTGGTCGAGGGGCTCACGCACCGGCACGCGAAGCGCTCGGCGCTGTGGGAGCTGAGGTCGCTGCAGAACCGCTACGGCGTGGCGTAACGGAGATAACCGCAGGTAAACACCTGGTTCGCCGGAGCGAACTCGGTGGGACGATCCGCTCCTAGCATCACTCACCGTGAAGACAGGGACGCAGCGAGTAGAGGTTGGTAGGGTCCGGGCGAAGGTCACCAAGCCCGGGGCTGCACTCACCGAGCTGGCCGTCTTCCTCGTCCGCTACCGCACCGCCGCGCGGCGCATCATTGCCGAGCACGTCTCCGACCGGTCCGGGAAGTGCCGCGTGTGCGGACCCGACGACCTCGACATCACCGGCAGCCGAGCTCCGTCACCACCGCTGTCGCCCCCCGCCGGCCGTGACGCGGACTCACGATCTCCGGGCAGGGCGGCGCCGGACCCCCGACGCGCCGTGCCGTCCTGCCCGGGACCACCTCATCGGCACCACCACGAGGGGGACAGACCACGGGCGGACCCACCTGCCCGCGGACCGATCACTACCGAAGTACGCGGAGGGAGGTGGGAGATGGACCCGAATGAGCCGCGATCTCGCCGGCGTCGGAGTGGACGTGCAGCCCGAGCTCCTCGCCCACGCCGGCGACAGCCCACGTTGCGAGTGGGTGGCGGCAGATGCCCGGACCGTACGGCTGGGCCGAACCTTCGATCTGATCCTGTGCCTGGGCAACACCGCCGCCTCCATGCACTCCGCGGCGGCGCTGCTCGGGCGGGTGGCTAGGCGTGCGCGGCGACGTACCGGGCCAGGTGCTCGCCGGTGAACGAGCCGGGCGCGCTGACCAGGTCGGCCGGGGTGCCCTCGAAGACGATCGCGCCGCCGGCGTCGCCGCCGTCCGGGCCGAGGTCGATCACCCAGTCGGCGTGCGCGATGACGTCCAGGTTGTGCTCCACGACGATCACCGAGCTGCCCCCGTCCACCAGGCGGTCGAGCAGGCCGAGCAGGTGCCCGCAGTCGGACATGTGCAGCCCGGTGGTCGGCTCGTCCAGGACGAACAGGTTGCCCTGCTCGTGCAGCCGCCCGGCCAGCTTGAGCCGCTGGCACTCGCCGCCGGACAGGGTGGACAGCGGCTGGCCCAGGGTGAGGTAGCCCAGCCCGACGTCGACCACCGCCTGCAGCCTGCGGCGGATGTCGCGGGCGGGTGCGGTCGGGGCGGCGAAGAACTCCACCGCGTCCGCGGCCGTCATGTCCAGCGCGTCGGAGATGGACTTGCCCTCGACGGTGAGCGCGAGCACCTCCTCGGTGTAGCGGCGGCCGTTGCAGTCGCCGCAGGTGGAGCGGACGCCGTCGAGGTAGGCCAGGTCGGAGTAGACCGCGCCGAGGCCGTTGCAGGTGGGGCAGGCGCCCGCGGAGTTGAAGCTGAACAGCGCCGGTTTCACCCCGGTGGCCTTGGCGTAGAGCTTGCGGATGGGGTCCATCACCCCGGTCCAGGTGGCCGGGGTGGAGCGGATCGAGGTGGCCACCGCGGACTGGTCGACCACGATCGCCTCCGGGTGCTGGGGCACCAACACCTCGCGAACCAGGGTGGACTTGCCCGACCCGGCCACCCCGGTGAGCGCGACCAGCACGCCCAGCGGGACGTCCAGGTCGAACCCGCGCAGGTTGTTCGCCGAGGCGCCGGTCAGCGTCAGGCTGCCGGTCGGGGTGCGCGGGTGCTCGCGCAGCACCACCGGCCGGTGCAGGAACTCCCCGGTCAGCGTGCCGGAGCCGCGCAGGCCGGCGACGTCGCCCTGGTAGACGATCTGCCCGCCGTCGGTGCCGGCCCGCGGGCCGAGCTCGACGACGTGGTCGGCCGCGGTGATCACGTCGGTGTCGTGCTCGACGACCAGCACGGTGTTGCCCTTGTCGCGCAGCCGGTGCAGCAGCGCGTTCATCCGGCCGACGTCGCGCGGGTGCAGCCCGATGGTCGGCTCGTCGAACACGTACATCACGTCGACCAGCGAGGACCCCAGGTGGCGGACCATCTTGATGCGCTGGGACTCCCCGCCCGACAGCGTGGAGGTCTCCCGGTCCAGGGTGAGGTAGCCCAGCCCCATGTCGATCAGGGCGCCGATCCGGGTGGTGGCCTCGTCGAGGATCGGCGCGATCTCCGGATCGCGCACGGTGGGCAGCCAGGCGTGCAGCGAGCCCAGGTCGAGCGCGCAGACCTCGGGCAGCGTGCGCCCGGCGACGGTGGCCGTGCGCGGCGCCTCGGCCAGCCGGGTGCCGGCGCACTCCGGGCAGCGCACCGAGGTGGTGAACTTCGCGACCACCTCCTTCTTGCGCTCGGAGGCGCCCTCCTCGCTGGCGTTGATGTAGAGCCGGGTGAACTTCTCCTCGACGCCCTCGAAGTCCATCTTCATGGTCTTCTTCCCGGCCATCGGCAGCTCGACCTTCTCGTCGGCGCCGTGCAGCAGCAACTTCCACTCGGCATCGGTGTAGTCGGCCAGCGGCTTGTCGTTGTCGAACTTCCCGGACTGCGCGTAGATGTGCCAGTACCAGCTGTCCACGGCGAAGTCGCGGTGCTGGATCGCGCCGCCGTTGAGCGACTTGGACCGGTCGAACATGGCGTCGTGGTCGAGCTGGACGCGGCGGCCGATGCCCTTGCAGCCCGGGCACATGCCCTGCTCGTTGAACGAGAACTGGTAGCCCGCGCCGACGTGCGGGGTGGAGCGGCGGGAGAACAGCAACCGCAGCAGCGGGTTGATGTCGGTGACCGTGCCCAGCGTGGAGCGCGAGCCCCCGCCCAGCCGCTTCTGGTCGACCACGATCGCGGTGGACAGGTTCTCGATCAGGTCGGCGTCGGGCTGGCCCAGCTTGGGCAGGAACCCGCGGACGAACGCCGAGAACGTCTCGTTGAGCTGACGCTGGGCCTCCGCGGCGATGGTGTCGAACACCAGCGAGGACTTGCCCGACCCGGACACCCCGACGAATGCGGTGATCTTCCGCTTCGGGACGCGGACCGAGACGTCGCGCAGGTTGTTCTCCCGAGCGCCGGTGACGGTGAGGTACTCCACGGAAGGGCTCCTGTTCGCGGGGTCCGGATCGGACGTGCCAGGGGATTGCAACGAGGATGGCAGGGGGGTCCGACGGTTCCGGGCGGCCGTCACGCCGGCTCCAGGCGGAAGACCGCGCACCGCCCGGCGAGGGCCTCGTAGGCCTGGGGCGACGCATCCGGGACGACCCCGGCGCCGATCATCGGGGAGGTCGCGGTGGGTACCCGCACCGGGAACTCGCGCAGCACCGGCCGGGCCTGCTCGGTCGTCAGCTCGACCAGCCGCACGGCCTCCTTGCGGCGCCCGACGGCCAGCTCGCCGGTGCCCGCTGAGCGGGCGTTGAGCACCCACTGGGCGCTCGGGTACCCGGCGACCAGGTAGCGGGCGCCGTCGAGCTCCATCGGCGAGACCGGGGTGCGGCGCAGCTTGCCCGAGCGCCGCCCGGGCAGGGTGAGCACGGCGACCGGGGCGCCGAGGCGGCCGAGCGCGCGCACCACCGGGTTGACCACGGCCAGCCAGCGCGGGGGTGTGCCCTGTCCTGTCATCGGACCTCCTGCGGTGTCGTACGGGGGGACCCGGCCCCGGACCGGTTCTCATCGGTCATCGGGCCATCTCCCGGAAGCGGTGCACGGCCAGTGGCGCGAACACCGCCATGATCGCCGCGGGCCAGAGCAGGGCCAGCAGCACCGCGTGCTCGCCCACCCAGCCCTCGCCGCTCCAGCCGGGGTTGCCGAACAGCTCGCGGGCCGCCGCCGCGGTGGACGACAGCGGGTTCCACTCGGCCAGCCAGCCCAGCACGAGGGGCATGCTGGCCGGGGCGACGAACACCCCGGACAGGAACGCGAACGGGAACTCGAAGGTCTGCACCGCGGTGACCGCGCCCGGCCCGCGCACCAGCAGCCCCAGGTAGATCCCCACCCACAGCAGCGCGAAGCGCAGCCACAGCAGCAGGCCGATCGCGGCCAGCGCGGCGACCGGGCTCCCGGTGGGCCGCCAGCCGACCAGCAGCGCGACCAGCAGCAGGACCACCAGCGAGATCGCCGAGATGACCATGTCGGCCACCGCCCGCCCGCCCAGCACCGCGGCCGCCGACATCGGCATCGACCGGAAGCGGTCGGTGATCCCGCGCTGCACGTCGGTGAGCACCGCGACCATCGTCGCCGACAGCCCGAACAGCATCGTCATGGTGAACAGGCCCGGCGCCAGCGCCTGCCGGTAGTCCCCGCCCGGGGCCTGCATCATCCCGCCGAGCAGGTAGGTGAACATCAGCAGCAGCAGGACGGGGAACCCGATCCCGGCGGCCAGCTCGCCCGGCCGCTGCCGCAGGTGGGTGAGGTAGCGACCGGCCAGCGTGGCGGTGTCGGTCAGCGCCCAGCGCAGCGGCGAACCGGCGGCCGGGGTCAGGGGGGTCGGAGTCGGTACGGTCGGGGTCGGGGCGGTCATGCCGGCACCTCCGTCCGCGCGGCCTCGTCGGTGAGCTGCAGGAACACCTCGTCGAGGGTCGGGCGGCGGACGCTGAGGTCCTCGGCGTCCACCCCGGCCCTGCTCAGCCCGGTCAGGGTGGCGGCCAGCGCGGCCATCCGGTCGGCGACCGGAGCGGCGGCGCGGCGCAGGTCCGTGTCGACGTCGGCGGGCGCCCCGGCCACCCCGGCCACCACCGCCGCGGCCGCGGCCAGGTCGTCGGGGTGGCGGACGACGACCTCGATGCGGTCGCCGCCGATCCGGGCCCGCAGCTCGTCCGGGGTGCCCTCGGCGATCACCCGGCCGCCGCCGCCCCGGGGCGCGGCGAGCACCGAGATCCGGGCCGCGAGCTGGTCGGCCTCGTCGAGGTACTGGGTGGTCAGCAGGACGGTGGTGCCGGCGGCGACCAGGGTCCGCACCGCCGCCCACACCTCGGCGCGCCCGCGCGGGTCGAGCCCGGTGGTCGGTTCGTCGAGGAACAGCACGGCCGGGGCGAGGATCATGCCCACGGCGATGTCCAGCCGCCGGCGCATCCCGCCGGAGTAGGCGCCGACCGCCCGGCCGGCCGCTTCGACCAGGTCGAACTGCTCCAACAGCTCGGCGGCGCGGCGACGCGCGTCGGCCGGGGACAGGTGCAGCAGCCGCCCGAACAGCACCAGGTTGGCGCGGCCGTCGAGCACCTCGTCGAGGGCGGCCTGCTGGCCGATCAGCCCGATCCGGCGGCGGACGTCGCCGGCCCGGGTGACGATGTCCAGGCCGTCGATCTCGGCCTGCCCGGAGTCCGGGCGCAGCAGGGTGGCCAGGATCCGCACGGCGGTGGTCTTCCCGGCCCCGTTGGGGCCCAGCAGGCCGTGCACCGTGCCGGGCGGCACGGTCAGGTCGAACCCGTCGAGCGCGGGCGCGGTGGAGCCCGGATAGCTCTTGCGGAGGGCGGTGGCTCGGATGGCGGGTGGCATGACGCTCCCTGTGCTCGCAGCCGATACTCAAACTTGAGTCCCGGCTGTCGAGTGTGCCTGAGCCGGGGCAGCTCGTGCAAACCGGATTCCGTTCTACGTACGGATATGCGCCGAACGGTCGTCAGAGCAGGCCGGGCCAGCTGCCGGGACGCCCGGGCGACCCGGGCTCACCGGCCATCGGGTAGTCGCCCGCGGTCAGCCGCTCGATCAGGCCGCGGGTCCAGTCCGCGTCCCGGGCCGCACTGTGCTGCCACAGCCCGAACAGCTCGCGCACGTGCGGGGGGTCCGCCCAGCCCGCCACCTCCGCCGCCGCCTTGTCCCGGCTCTCCTCGAGCGCGGCCAGTCGCTCGCGCAGCAACCGGATGGCGTCGGCGCGGGGCAGGGAGGGCAGCATCGCCAGCGCGGCGCCGAGCAGGTCCGGGCGCGGGTTGGGCCGGCGCAGCGCGTCGCGCAGCAGCCGCTGGAACTCGGCCTCGCCGCGCTCGGTGAGCTCGTAGTCGGTGCGCCCGGGCACCTCGTCGTGGTCGAGCAGGAAGCCGTCGGCGGTCAGCCGGCGCAGCGCGTGGTAGATCGAGCCCCACTTGACGGTGGCCCACTCGCCGGCGCCCCAGGACAGCAGGTCGCTGCCCACCCGGTAGCCGTGGGCCCGGCCGTAGCCGCGCACGATGCCCAGCACCAGCAACCGGGTCGCGGACATGGCCGTCAGGGTAGGTGGGCGCGGCGGCCGAGGGCCCGCCGACCGCGCTCAGGGGTGCAGCCCGGCGCCCTTGGTGACCTTGTCGACGGCGTTGCGGGGTCCGTGCACGGCCAGCCCGACCAGGTCCAGCCCGGCTGTGGGCACCGCGCGCACCGCGGCCCGGTTGGCCTCGTCGTGGCCGGTGGCGAACAGCTCGGCGGTGAACACCGCCGCCGGCAGCCCGCGCCGGACCGCCCGTTCGTGGGCCGCGGTGAGCACGGCCTTGTTCCCGCTGAGCACCAGTACCGGCTGGCGGAACATCGGCAGGTAGGCGACGCCGTCGGCGTCGCCGTAGGGCTCGCCGAGCAGTTCGGCGTCGGTGGCGATGCCCGAGGCGAGGAAGGCGGTGACGTTGACCCGCTGCCAGGTCTCCAGGTCGTCGCGCAGCAGGACAGCGATCTTGGTGTCGAAGTGCACGGTCCGAGTGTGGGGTGGGCGGCCGGCCCGGTTCTTGTACGTTCGACGCATGGCGGGGGCGTCGCTGCGGGCGTGGGCGCCGGCCGTGCCGGGGATCACCGAGGTCCTGCACGCCCGGTACACCGACCACGCCTACCCGGTGCACGCCCACGCCACCTGGACACTGCTCGTGGTCGACGAGGGCGCGGTGCGCTACGACCTGGACCGCCGCGAGCACGGCGCGCTGCGCTCCGCGGTCACGCTGCTGCCCCCGCACGTCGGGCACACCGGCCGGGCAGCCACCGAGCACGGCTTCCGCAAGCGCGTCCTCTACCTGGACACCGACGTGCTCGACCCGGCGCTGACCGGCGCCGCCGTGGCCACCCCGGCCCTGCCGGACCAGCTGCTGCGCGCCCGGGTCGACCAGCTGCACCGCGCCCTGGCCGAGCCCGGTGGTGCGCTGGAGGCGGAGAGCCGGCTGGCGCTGATCGGGGACCGGATCAGGGCCCACCTGCGCGCCGACCCGGCCGCTGCGGGGCCCGACCGGATCGCCGCCGACCTGCGTGACCTGCTCGACGCCCACCTCGTCGAGGGGGTGACGCTGCGCGCGGCCGCCGGGGTGCTGCACGCCCACCCGGCCAGCCTGGTGCGGCGCTTCACCACGACCTACGGGCTGCCCCCGCACCGCTACCTGGTCGGGCGGCGGGTGGAAGCGGCGCGGCGGCGACTGCTGGCCGGCCAGCCGATCGCCGCGGTCGCCGTCGCCGTCGGGTTCCACGACCAGGCCCACCTGCACCGCCACTTCACCCGCCTGGTGGGCACGACGCCGCGCGCCTACACGCGCGGCTGAGCGCCCGTTCCCCGGCAGCAGGGTTTCACGGCAGCACGGCGACGGCATCCACCTCGACCAGCAGGTCCGGCTCGCCGAGCGCGGCCACCGGGATCAGCGTGGTCGGACGGCGCGGGTCGACCCCGAGCTGCTCGGCGGCCCGGCCCACGCCGGCACCCAGCGCCGCCAGCTTGTCCTCGCTCCAGTCCACGACGTAGACGGTCAGCTTGGCGACGTCGTCGAAGCTGCCGCCGACCGCGGCCATGGCGGCGCCCACGTTGAGGTAGGCCTGCTCGACCTGGGCGGCGAGATCGTCCGGGCCGACCGGGGTGCCGTCGGCGGCGCGAGCCACTTGCCCGGCGAGGTAGACGGTGCGGGTGCCGGTGGCCACCGCCACCTGCCGGTAGTGCTCGGGCTGGGGCAGGGCGGCCGGGTTCAGCAGCTCGATCGGCATCGGGGACCTCCGTAGGATAGCGGTGCTATGGACTAGCTAAGGTATAGCAGCGCTATGTATTGTGGGCAAGTGCCCCGAACCGCCCCGCCCGAGGTCCGGGCCGCGCTGGTGGAGCGTGCGGCCGCGATGCTCGCCCGCCGCGAGCCGGTGACCCTGCGCTCGCTCGTCACCGGAACCGGCGCGTCCACGATGGCGGTGTACACCCACTTCGGCGGCATGCCCGGGCTCTGGCGGGCGGTCCGGCAGGAGGGGTTCGAGCGGCTGGCCACCCGGTTGGCGACGGTGGCGGAGCACGACGACCCGGTGCGCCACCTGGTCGCCCTCGGCGCCGCCTACACCGAGCACGCCTTCGCCCACCCGCACCTCTACCGGGCGATGTTCGACGACGGCTTCGACCTCGACGACCGGACCACCGCGGACGGCACGTTCGCCCTGCTGGTGGGGGCGGCCGAGCGGGCCCGCGCGGCCGGCCGGTTCGCCCCCGACTGCGACCCCACCCCGCTCGCCCTGCGGTACTGGGCCGCCGGGCACGGCCTCACCATGCTGGTGCTCACCGGGGTCCTGCCGGTCGAGGCGCTGCTCACCCAGTCCCCGGAGATCGCCGTCGCGCTGTTCACCGCGGCCGGCGACGACCTGGACCGCTGCACCCGCTCGGTCCGCTCCGCCTGGCCGCCGCGGCTGCCGTGAAGGAGCCAGCACACCGGTGCCCCCGCCCCCGCAGAGCCCCGGGGGCGGGGGCACCCGGACACCGTCAACCCGCCCGCCCGGTCGAGGACGCGATCGTCGAGATCGGTGCCGGCGACCGCGAGGTGGCTGACGACACCCGCGCGCGGCCCCCCACCCCGGGCAGGATGGCGCGGTGACCTACCTCGCCGACCCTGACCGGTACGACCCGGCCCGCTCCGGGGCCACCTTCCGCCGCTGCGGCCACAGCGGCCTCGACCTCCCGGCGATCTCGCTGGGCCTGTGGCACAACTTCGGCGGTGACCGCCCGCTGGAGACCCAGCGGGCGATCCTGCGCCGCGCTCTCGACCGCGGGGTCACCCACTTCGACCTGGCCAACAACTACGGGCCGCCCTACGGCAGCGCCGAGGCCAACTTCGGCACCCTCTACGCCCAGGACTTCCGCCCGTACCGCGACGAGCTGGTGCTGTCCACCAAGGCCGGCTACGACATGTGGCCCGGCCCCTACGGGCAGGGCGGCGGCTCGCGCAAGTACCTGCTGGCCAGCCTGGACCAGTCGCTGGCCCGGATGGGCGTGGACTACGTCGACATCTTCTACAGCCACCGGTTCGACCCGGACACCCCGCTGGAGGAGACGATGGGGGCGCTGGACACCGCGGTGCGCTCGGGCCGCGCGCTGTACGCCGGCATCTCCTCCTACAGCGGCGAACGCACCCGGCAGGCGGTGCAGATCCTGCGCGAGCTGGGCACCCCACTGCTGATCCACCAGCCGTCCTACTCGATGCTCAACCGCTGGATCGAGGAGGACCTGCTCGACGTGCTGGGCGAGACCGGCACCGGCTGCATCGCGTTCTCCCCGCTGGCCCAGGGCATGCTCACCGACAAGTACCTCGACGGGATCCCGGAGGGCTCCCGGGCCTCCCGCGGGACGTCGCTGTCCCCGGACCTGATCACCGACGCCGCGCTGACCCACGTGCGCGCCCTCAACGACATGGCCGCGCAGCGCGGTCAGTCGCTGGCCCAGATGGCCCTGGCCTGGGCACTGCGCGACCGCCGGGTGACCTCGGTGCTGATCGGCGCGAGCAGCGTCGACCAGCTCGACGACAGCCTCGGCGCGCTGGAGAACCTGGAGTTCACCGACGACGAGCTGGACGCCATCGACAAGCACGCGGTCGACGCCGGCATCAACATCTGGGCCCGCTCCGCCGAGCGCTGACCCGCCCGACGGCACCGCTGCAGGGTCCCAGGCCCGCCGCCACGGGGCCGACGGCGAAGACCGCCGCGGCCCCGGGCGGGCTCAGCCGGTGACCGGTGCGCCGTCCTCGTCGAGCCGGATCGGCAGCCCGAACATCGGGAACAGCGTCGCGGTGTCCAGGAACGAGGTCAGCTCGGCGACCCGCCCGTCGCTGATCTCGAGCACCTGCACCGCCCAGGCGAGGTACCCGCCCTCGGGGTGGCGGCGGTACTGCCCGAACCCGGGCCGGCCGTTGGCCGAGATCGGGACCAACCGTGACCCCTCGCACTCGCAGCCCTTGCCGGTCATCCACGCGGTGAACGACTCGGTGCCGCGCAGCCACAGGTCGTAGGGCGGCATCGACATCACGACGTCCTCGTGCAGCAGCGCGACCAGGGCGGTCATGTCGTAGCGCTGGAAGGCGTCGGCGTAGCGCTCCAGCAGGTCGGTGTGCGCCTGGTCCATCTCCGCGGCCGGGGCGCGCTCGTCGAGGTCCTGGTCGGCCAGGGTGGCCCGGGCCCGCTGCAGCGCGCTGTTCACCGAGGCCACGGTGGTGTCCAGCAGCTCGGCGACCTCAGCGGCCCGCCACTGCAGCACCTCGCGCAGGATCAGCACCGCGCGCTGGCGCGGCGGCAGGTGCTGCAGCGCGGCCACGAACGCCAACCGGATCGATTCCCGGGACACCGCGACGTCGGCCGGGTCGCCACCGGTGGGCAGGACGCGCTCGTCGGGCACCGGCTCCACCCAGGTCGTCTCGGTCAGCGGCGGCTTGAGGTCGGCGGTGGCCGACCCGACCGGGCCCATGTCCATCGGCCGGGCCCGCCGGTTGCGGCCCTCCAGCATCGTCAGGCAGACGTTGGTGGCGATCCGGTACAGCCACGACCGCAGCGCCGAACGCCCCTCGAACCGGTCGAAGCCCTTCCAGGCGCGCACCATCGTGTCCTGCACCGCGTCCTCGGCGTCGGCCGAGGAGCCGAGCATCCGGTAGCAGTACGCCCTCAGCTCCCGCCGGTACTGCTCCCACGGGGCATCCTCGCCGGTGGGGGGCACCGCGGTGTCGCCCACCGTCGCCAGCTCAGTCATCCGCTTCCCCTTTGCGTGCTGCCGCGTCCGTGCTGCCGCGTCGCTGCCACGGCCTGGTGCCGAACTCCTGGGTGCCGAGAGTAGGACCACACCCCGACAATCCGGCCCCACCGGGGGAGGACCGGCCGATCGGATGCGCCGACCGACAGCGTGGGCCGGGGCCCGCGCCGAGGGCCCGGTCCCACCGCGCGCCGAGGGCCAGCGCCGGCCCGGCGGCATCCTGCTCGCTCACCCCGGACAGGTCCAGGACGACGGATCGGCGGCGGGCACCGGTTGCGCCCGCGCACCGTCGGTCGGGGCGTCGGTGGGCCGGGTCGGCGAACCGCGCGCGGCGACCAGCGGCGGGCGGGGAGCGCACCAAGACCCTCTGCCGATCCAGAGCAACTGTCATAACTTCGATTATCGGGTCAACGCGGCAGGCGTCGAGCAGAGCGGTTGGTGCCGGGTCGGCGCCGG